>NZ_VDAG01000002.1:0-221734 GCF_019584505.1 Kluyvera sp. EC_51
TACGCACCACCCCGTCAGTAGCTGAACAGGAGGGACAGCTGATAGAAACAGAAGCCACTGGAGCACCTCAAAAACACCATCATACACTAAATCAGTAAGTTGGCAGCATCACCGGCAGCGCCATTACTATAAATAAAACAGCCTTTATTTTTATGTTTTGGTCCAATGCCGAAGAGGCAGAAATGATTTTACTATTCTTTTTAAATGTTTTATCTAATTGCGATTCAATTAAATTGCTACCATAGGAAAGAATATTTTTCGGGTCATCTTTTCTAGCGGAAAAGTTAATTAGCTTTTCTACTTTTTTCATCCTCCGCTGCCGATAGATAAGTAACAATATACTTCTCATTCCAATTGCAAATAAAACACAGAAAAAAGCATATATCATTAGTTTATCCCACCTTATTCATCATCATCCATACCAACCATATTCCGGTTAATATACTACCTACAGCGTAATACAGTATAAATCGTCCTGAATCTGTCCCTATTAATATGTCAAAGTTATCTGGTGAAACAAATTTTATAAAGAAGAAAAAGAAGACTGGTATAATCACAAGCACTTTTACCGACATCCTGGCCTCAGACGTCATGGCGATTTTTTTTCTTTCCAAGGCTTTACTTGCAGAGATCAACATAGTTAACCGAGTCATCACTTCGCTAACTTGCCCACCACCTTTTAAATTTATTAATACCGTTATTACAAATGAAAAGTACTCACTGTAGGGGTAGCGATAATAGGAGTCCATAAATACACGTTCTGGTTCATCGCCAATATCAAGTCTCATTAATACTCGCTTAAATTCCTGTCCAAAATCGCTATTGATTACTCGTGCACATTCTTCGAACCCTTGTAATACCGGTCGCCCTACTCTCACGGAACTATTAATAATATTTAATGCCTCTGCAAAATCACGTTCAAATTCAGTTCGACTTTTTTTTCCTGCTTAACATAGAGAATATACGGTATGATAATCATCACGATTATTGCAATAGTAAGGTTACCAAACTGTAAGAACTCGGCATTGATATATAAAGCTCCCGTCACACCCGCAAATGTAATAGCTGCAGTTTTAACAAGTAGCTCGCTATTTTTACCAATAAGGTTCCTACGAACTTTTCCTAAAACCAATTTTGCATTGTTAGCTAGATTGGAAATTATGATGTTTTTCTGTGTATCCTCGTGGCTGGCAATGATGTTCGTTGATAATATTTTACTCTTTATATTTTTTGAGTTTTTTGCAGAAAAGTATATTTGTGCAATACCTATTAAGAGAAAAATGGTTGAAACAAATACTATAATCATGACACTTTGCTCCCAAATAGTTGCCGTAAAGGTTCAAGATAGCCATGTACTAACGCTTGCCTATAAACTGCAGAACGTTGAAGAAGACCATTGCAGGTGAATGTACCTGTAATCATTCCATTAGCATCTCTTTCAGGATTGGCAGTGAAATTAAAGATATCCTGTAGAATAATATTTTCGCCTTCCATCCCCATTAATTCAGATATATTTGTTACCTTTCTTGAACCATCGGGTAAACGTGATGCCTGCACGACAATATTTACCGCCGTCGAGATATTACGACGAATAGCGATTAGCGGAAGCGCGGCATTAGCCATCATGACCATACTCTCTAATCGAGCTATCGCATCCCTTGGATTGTTTGCGTGCAGCGTTGACATGGAACCATCGTGCCCAGTATTCATCGCCTGCAGCATTTCAAAAGCTTCCGCACCGCGGCACTCACCGATGATAATGCGATCGGGCCGCATACGCAGGGAGTTAATTACTAGATTTCTCATATTAATCTGCCCCTGATTTTCTGACCCAGCAAGCCTTGTCTCTAGCCTCAACACGTGTGTTTGTTGCAGTCTTAATTCTGCCGCATCCTCAAGCGTTAATACACGTTCACTTTCTTCAATATATTGTGACATCGCGTTCAACAAGGTTGTTTTTCCTGATCCTGTCCCTCCCGATACAATAATATTGACCCGGCAACGGCTGGCAATAACCAAAAAATTTGCCATTATTTCATTCATGCTTCCGAACTTTATTAACTCTCCCAGCGTTATATTTCCTTTACCGAATTTTCGTATCGACATTGACGTGCCATCAATAGATATCGGTGAAATAACAACGTTCAAGCGACTTCCATCAGGCATACGCGCATCAACCAATGGTTGTGAATCATCGATGCGCCGCCCCACCTTACCGACAAGTCTCCTTGCGATATCTGTTAACTGTTCATTATTGATAAACTGTTTTTCAGATAACTCCAGACGCCCCTTTTTTTCAACAAAAATACGGTTAGGTCCATTGACGAGAATATCACTGATCGAATCATCTTCCATCAGTTCTCGTAACGGTCCATATCCCGTTATTTCATCAACGACCAGTTCACACAACTCTTGCCGCTCAGGGGCAGAGAGATAATTTTCTGTACGGTTGCCATTAATCACCGAGCGAATAACAGAATTCACTTCATTAAGAAGTTCTGATCTATTTTCTTTTATACTGTCAATCTGCTCAAGATCAATACTTTTAAGAACTTCCTGTCTAAAATAGACAAATGAACTCGATTTATTCATAAGAAATCATCCATGAGTGATTTTCTGAACTAATACTAAAATGTCATTTTTTCTTAAAGAGGGACAAAAATCGTATGCCACTCTTTTTGCTACCAGAATTATCTCTATCATTGATACCAAGCATTTTTACCGCAAAGTTTTGAATTGCGTTATTTTTATTTGTTTGTTTCATGTCTTTGAGATACGAATGAATAATATCGATTTTTTTACCAAGATAGTTTTCAATATCCTCATTTGATAACTCATCCGGCCTTGCAAGATGGTTTTCATTCAATATAATAATATTTTTTGACAACTCCTTCACATTTTCTGGAGTAGGTGAAATACGCTCGAACTCATCAATAATCAGACGTGCATTACGTACCGAAGCTAGCTCTCTGGTAACTACAATAAACATAAAATCAGTACCAGGGACAATTACTGTTAATTTATCCCTGACCTGGGTCGTAACATTATGATCAAAAATAACAATATTATAATTTCGATAATCAGGAGCATCGAATTGCCATAACTCCTCTTCTGTGGCGATTTTAATTCCCTGATGATTGTTAAGATGAGTGATAACACCATCGCGTGCTAACGATGTATCTGCGATTAAATCCAGATCTGGCGTTCCAGTGTGGCCCTGAACCAAAAGTATGGGGAAATTACTCAGCTCACTAAAAGCTTTAAATAGCTTCCAGGCCAACAGTGAAGTACCACTCCCTCCCTTACACCCAATGACGCTAATTTTTTGCGTATAGCTCGAAGTTTCAGAAACCTCATTGACCTTTTTTAGCGCATTCCCAACCATCAGTATTTGTGATTCAAGGTGTAAATAGACAGTACCAATTCGCGTCATTTCATCACAGAAACGAATAGAATCAGTATCACCGACAAATATTTTTTTGGTTGTTATTGGAAATAAAAATTTCATTTTTTGTTCAATAATTGATATGTCATTAAAACCTTCAAGGTCTATAACAATATAATTACATGATGGTATAATCTTCCCATCAGTTATATCACAGAAATAAGCATTAACGCGTGTTACTTCCATCCCTGTACTCATTCTTATTTGAGTTGCCAGGCCTGATGCTATATTTTCCCGCGTTGTAATAATTGCAATATTTTCCGTTCCTGATGAGCCGGCACTGCTTTCGACATTTTTCTTATTAATTTTAGTTAAATCTAACATAGCGGTAACCTACCTATCTAATAAATCCACCGTGTGAAATAAACCCTCGGCCATCATTATTCTCCAGCCTATCTTTGTGTTCTTCAGCAACACCAACGTTAAAGAAAAGCTTATCAACAGAGGTTCTATGGAATTGAGGGACTGGCAGTTTATAGCTTTCGGATGCAGATACAGGTTTAACTAATTTTACGGTGGCAAAAACGACTAATTCACTTTTTTCCCGCTCGGATTGACTGCTGCGAGCAAACGCGCCAAAAATAGGAATATCGCCAACATAAGGAACTTTGGATAAAGATTCTCGGTCGGTTTCACTTAATAAACCGCCGATGACAAAACTATCGCCGTCAGCAAGTTCTATCGTTGACTGTGTTCTTCGCGTATTGATTGTTGGAATGGAATAAGAGTTATAGGTATAGCTTCCCGTAACGTTACTAAGTTCATTAGAAATAAATAGGCGGATTTTGTCGCTACGATTTACCTTTGCACCAATGTTAAGTCGGATACCGTATTCTTTATACTCCACAGAAGTAGAACTATCGCCACCGCTATCCACTACAATTGGAATTTCGCCACCAACCAGGAAGCTAGCGTATTCTCCCGAAAGTACGGTTAAATTTGGCTGTGCGAGTACCCTAGCGATACTATCATTTTTAACGGCATTGATTACTGTACTAATGTTTCCAGCATCAAAGCCACCTTTAAAACCAATCAAACTGAAAACACCTGCGGAATTTGCCGCACTACCACCGTTGATAATACTATCAAGCGTCAAGCTGCTCCACTCGATACCCAGTGCATCCGTAAAGTTCTTCGTGACCTCAACCACAGTCAGTTTTACGTTAACCTGTTGCGACGTTGAGAGCACGGTCATGCGGTCGATAACATTTCCCCACTGTCTTTTAGTCAGGTGGTCAATCTTATTATCCCCTCCATCCTGTGAACTCCAACTGACCTCTCTATCTTTTTTATCATCACCAACCAAACTTCCGACGGTATAATATATCTCATCCCTGATTTCTTCAGTCGCGACATCACCTTTTATGATATATGTCAGTTTTTCCCCGCTCATATATCTTTCAATTTTTATATTTGTTCCTGGATACTGTTTATTTATCCTCGCCGTTAACGTTCCCCCAACAGAATCTACAGTTACGGTGATAAACCTTAAAACCTTACCTTTTGCGCCATAAATCGTAAGGTCGGTATTTCCTGATTTTTTAGCATATAGAACAACTTTTTTACCATCAATGACTTTGTAATCTGCAATATCTGGGTTAGATATAAATACCGTATCGATTTTTTGCCCTGATGTGATATTTTTTGCTTGCCCTTCCTTCAAAATCATATCTTCTGCAAATGATGAGCTAATCGCGAAGGGTAATAACAGCAAAAGTATAAATACTTTAAGTATTTTAAACATACTACATCCTCTCGTTATTGTATGGGTTTAAAATCCATTTAGATATGTCTTTAATCTACGTAAGAGTAATACTCCGGGATGCTACCTATAGATTTAATTATTTCATTTTTTATTTTCAATCTCGGTGCTAGCAGCACTAGTCCCGCGATATTCTCTTATAGAATCTATTGTATTCTGAGGTTCTTGTACTATATTTTCTACCACTATAGGAGCCGGTGCTGGTGAATTTGTAAATAGAATATCCCGGTTATCGACCGGCCACTGCCCCTCACTTCCAACTAATACTGAATGTTCAAGACTCATATCGCCGCGATTTTTGTTCGTAGGGAACAGATAGATAGACTTATTTTCAAGACCTTTTAAAGTCATGACTTCAGCTGGTGACAATTCGACTAAAATATATCCCTCATTATCTATAGGACTGCTTTGGTCAACGATCTTCGTCATTTTTGACGCCTGCGACGTAATCGATAGTATTTTTTTATCTTTCATTATTAACTTAAAATGTTTATTATTGATACTATCCGTCGTATCGGCAGTTGGTATCGATTCTTTCTGCCCATCATCCTCCCTACTTTCTCTCAATATGTAGGCAAGATAGATATCGACTCCTTCTCCAGCACGAACATTAGTAAAAAGGTAGCTGTCTGATTTTTGAATAGCAAAACCATAAACAATAGTTCCAGGTTTAGCCGACATTTGGATATATTCATCACTTCCCGGTGCGACTAATACTGCGGTTGGTATTTTCCCCCCCGTTGCAACATCATTCTTAACCATCCAGTTATCAATATCGTTAACCGAAAATTTCTTTACCTCTTCGCTATCTTTCTCTACCTGCACCGTCTCTAACCTGAAATCCTCAGAGGTTAAACGCATCCCTTTTTTTAGCTCTTTCCGGGCTACGGCAACCGTTATACTTTCCTTTGGTTTTTCATTTGCTTTAACCAGCGCTGATTCATCAGTGTTAGGTTGCACTGCTTTATTGTTATTTGCGGTATAATAAACAACCATTCCAATAATGCCGATGATTACCATGGCAATATTAATTATTAATTTGTATTTTTTGCTCATTGATATCCTCAGAATTAACGTTTGTAACAATTCATTCCCTAGTTAATGAATCTGGAATCATGAATAACTACTGGTTATTAAATTTATAGTTTGAAATAATAGATAGAAGTGGATAACTTGCGAGCGCATATTCACTATGTGAATAATAAATATAGCGATGCATAGCTACCGCACGAACTGTACTGTGATACAGCCCCTTTGGCATATGTATAAAACTTATGTTTAAAAGTATAATTCCATTGTAAAAATACAGACGGCATATGACGCCGCCTGTATTTTTACTTGCAGCAACTTAGCGTTTAAACACCATGCTTACTTGATATTAGTACTCACCACAGCTGTTGCTTTGGTGAATAAGCTATTTATCATCGATTGAACCTGCCCCTTATCACCAAACACAACGGCTACTACTGCTGCTACGCCCGCCAGTACGATGGCATATTCAACTGCGGTAACACCATTTTGGTCTTTACAAAAACCACGCATTTTCTGCAGGCCAACACTTCCCAGAACGTAGGTTTTGATCATTAAATCATTCATTTCATTTATTCCTTTATTAAACATCCCAATAATATTTATTGATTCTATTGTTCCAGCCACATATATAAGGCATGTCTGGAGCGTCAAATATTATATTCTTACACTTGGCTAAAAGCTTAACAGAGGTTTTTTTTTAGGATATTATTTATATAGCAAGAGTGAATTAGTGATTTAGGTATAATTATTAGGCGCAAAAATATATTAGCCAACTAGCTTGTTGATAAGAATATGTATTTTATTTTTCTGCAAAATATGAATGTGGATAGATAATTGTTCATATCATTTTTTTTGACTGTTTGTGCTATTCATCTTATGCACACAATATAATAATTCAACACCACCTGCGTTTTTGCTGCAAACATAAGCGCATATCGCGAAGACAAAAAACCCCGCAAGCATTCGTTACTTGCGGGGCTTTACAGTATGTCATCTATAACCTGGACAGTTATCTCAAAGACATTACCGTGTACCTTTCTGGAACAGCGAGTCCCACATCGACTTAACCAACGCCTGGTCACGCGGCGTGAGTTCGCCCGCCCCAATAGCCTTTTCCAGACTCCCTGCTACAGTGCGATAGACGGCCTCTGCGGAATGGTCGTCGCCCTCTTCCAACTCCGCTACCGCGAGCGTTAAATGGCCGCGCAGATAACCGCTGGCAAACAGCTCATCATCACTGGCGTGCTCCACCATGTCATCAATTAACGCCAGAATGCGTGCTTCAAACTCCGCGATCATCTTCTTTCCTCTTTCGGTAACATGGCTTTAGAGATCTTCCGGCCATGGGAATTGTTCCGCCGTTAGGGTCGGCGTATGGTAATAATCCTGTAGTGCTTTGATAAACGCCGCCGGGCGCGACGGAATGCCTTGCGTCAGATAGGTCATCACCTGCGCGTGTACACGCCGCTGGAAGACGATACGGTCCGGTTCAAAGTCACCTTCCAGGTTGTCGCAGCTAACGTTGAACGGGAAGCCCGCCGCCACGCAGAACAACCAGTCAAACGCCTGCGGCTTCACCTCAACGTCTTCAAACTGCCCCTGGGTTTTGGCATCGCGCCCGTCCGGGCAGTACCAGTAACCAAAATCAACCTGTTCACGTCTTGCTTTACCGGCAATACACCAGTGTGAGATTTCATGCAGCGCGCTGGCGAAAAAGCCGTGCGCGAAGACGATACGGTTATAGGGCACCTCGGCGTCCGCTGGAAGATAAATAGGTTCGTCGTCACCTTTAATCAGACGAGTATTAAACTCATCGGCAAAGCAGCCATCGAAAATCGTCACCAGCTGCTGGTAATCGTGTGTGTTCGTCATTAATTCATCCCTAACCAATGCATAATCTGCTGTCCATGGCTGTCATACAGCAGCTTCGCGCTCATCACTGCGGAAACCACCACGATCATCGGGCGAATCAGCGTCTGCCCTTTACTTAGCACCAGACGGGAACCCATACGAGCACCGAAAAACTGCCCAACCATCATCACAAAGCCGGTTGCCCAGATCACCTTGCCACCAATAATGAATAGCAGCAGCCCCCCCACGTTAGAGGTAGCGTTAAGAACCTTGGCGTGTGCGGTAGATTTAGCGAGGTTGAAACCCATCAGCGTGACGAATGCTAACGCGTAGAAAGACCCTGCGCCGGGGCCAAAAAAGCCGTCGTAGAAACCGACGCAGCCGCCGGCCACTAGCGCGAACGGCAGACCATAGAGGCGCTGTTGGCGGTCAGCTTCGCCAAGCTTCGGCATCAGCAGGAAATAAAGACCGATACCTATCACCAGCAGCGGCAGAATTTGGCGCAAGATTTCCGACTGCACGTATTGCACCAGCAGCGCACCGGTCATCGAGCCGATAAAGGTCATCAGGATATTGAGCTTTTGGTCCGCTAGATTTACCACTTTGCGGCGAACAAAATAGAGTGAGGCGGATAGCGAACCGCCACAGGCCTGCAGCTTGTTGGTTGCCAACGCCTGCGCGGGCGGCATGCCTGCTGCCATTAGTGCCGGTACGGTCAGTAAACCACCGCCGCCCGCCAGTGAATCAATAAAACCCGCCAGAATCGCAGTAAAGAAAAGGACCACCAGCATCAGTGGTTCAACCATAAATAGTGCGGAGAAGCTGTCCATTAGAGTACGTGTTCGTCCAGTAGCGCCTGGCAGGAAGGCGGCAACGGAGGAGGCGTCTTCTTCACAGGCTTAGTGGCGCCAGGTTTTGGCGGTTCAAACCAGCTTTGCAGTTCAGCGCCGCAGCCGTCTCCAGCCGGGGGCAGTGCCTGCTCTTCACACTCAAGGCTGTTCGCAGGGCACTTCAGGCGGACGTGCATATGCGCACGATGCTGGAACCACGGGCGAACTTTACGCAGCCAGTCGCGGTCGTTACCCGCGTCGAGGCAAAGCTGTTGTTTAATAGCTGGGTTAACAAAAATGCGCGTCACTTCACGGTCTTCGGCAGCGAGCTTAATCAGTTGGCCGATTTCCGGTTTCCACAGCGTCGGGACCACGTGTTTACCATCCGCGCTGACTAAATCCAGCGCCTGGGGTTTCAGCAATTGGGCTGAACTCCAGCGCGCCTTCGGTAGCTGCAGGAAAATATCGACATCCAGCCCGCTCTGGTGGCTGGCGTGTCCGCCGTTAAAGCGCCCACCGGCAGGCATCCCCATATCACCAATCAGCATCGTGCCCATCCCATGCTGCTGTACCTGGTTGCCCAGACGCTGGATAAACTGCACCAGATCCGGGTGACCAAAGTAGCGGCGCTGGTCGGTACGCATCACCTGATAGGTGTCTGATTGCAGCGGTAGCGCCTGTGCGCCCACGATACAACCGTTGGCAAACGCGCCAATAGACTGCGCGCTGCCGCTGATAGGCTGGGTGATTTTCTGCCACGGCGTTGCCGCCAGCGCCGTGCCGCTGGCCACCAGAGCCAGCAGCGCAATAACGGTTTTTTTCATGTTTACCAGCGTGGAATCGACGTTGTCACATCGGCGTTCTGCGCGCGTTGGCGCATAAAGTGATCCATCAGGACAATCGCCAGCATCGCTTCAGCAATGGGTACCGCGCGGATGCCCACGCAAGGATCGTGACGACCTTTGGTGATCATCTCCACTTCTTCGCCAAAGCGGTTCAGCGTTTTGCCCGGTACAGTAATGCTGGAAGTCGGCTTCAGCGCAATATTCGCCACGATCTGCTGACCGCTGCTGATACCGCCCAGAATGCCGCCCGCGTGGTTGCTCTGGAAACCGGCTTTGGTGATTTCGTCGCGGTTTTCGCTGCCGCGCAGTTTCACCACCTCAAAGCCATCGCCAATCTCCACGCCTTTCACCGCGTTGATGCTCATCATCGCGTGGGCGATGTCCGCATCCAGACGGTCAAACACCGGTTCGCCAAGGCCTGCAGGCACGCCATCCGCCACTACGGTCACCTTAGCACCAATAGAGTCGCCCTCTTTTTTGAGGCCGCGCATCAGTTCGTCCAGCGCTTCAATCTTATCCGGGTCCGGGCAGAAGAACGGGTTCTGTTCTACCTGATCCCAATCTTTGATCGCCAGCGGAATGTCACCCATCTGGGTTAAACAACCGCGAATAACGATACCGAATTTCGCCGCAAGAAATTTCTTGGCAATCGCCCCTGCCGCTACGCGCATCGCCGTTTCACGGGCAGAAGAACGGCCGCCGCCGCGATAGTCGCGCAGGCCGTATTTCTGTTCGTAGGTGTAGTCTGCGTGCCCCGGACGGAAGACGTCTTTAATGGCGCCGTAGTCCTGCGAACGTTGATCGGTGTTTTCAATCAGCAGACCAATGCTGGTACCGGTGGTCACCCCTTCGAACACGCCGGAGAGGATTTTCACCTGATCCGGTTCGCGACGCTGGGTGGTGTAACGCGACGTGCCCGGGCGGCGACGGTCAAGGTCGTGCTGCAGGTCAGCTTCGGTTAACGGGATGCCCGGAGGCACACCGTCAACGATGCAGCCCAGCGCGATGCCGTGCGACTCGCCAAAGGTCGTTACACGAAAGAGTTGTCCAATTGTATTTCCTGCCATCACGACTCCGTTATCGTTGTTCTGTTGTTGCGTGCTGGATTAATCAGTCTTTGTACTGGGCGAAATGATCCTGCGCGGCAATCAGCTGCGCTTTGGTCAGCATAAAGACGCCGTCACCGCCGTTATCAAACTCGAGCCAGGTGAACGGAACATCCGGGTATTGGTCCATCAGATGTACCATGCTGTTACCCACTTCACAAATCAGAATACCGTCGTCGGTGAGGTAATCCGGCGCGCAGCCGAGAATACGACGGGTCAGGTGCAGGCCATCTGCGCCGGAAGCCAGACCCAACTCCGGTTCGTGGCGATATTCTGACGGCAGGTCAGACATATCTTCTTCATCCACGTACGGTGGGTTGGTGACGATCAAATCGTATTGCAGCTGCGGCGCATCACGGAACAGATCGGAACGGATCGGCGTGACGTTATGGATCATGCCGTGTTCTTCAATGTTGAATTCGGTGACGGCCAGGGCTTCAGGGGAGACGTCAATGGCGTCCACTTCCGCTTCCGGGAAAGCGTAGGCGCAGGCAATCGCGATGCAGCCGCTGCCGGTGCACATATCAAGAATATGCTCAGGACGATGGTTAATCAGGCCCGCAAAGCGGTTGTTAATCAGCTCACCAATGGGGGATCGCGGCACCAGCACGCGATCGTCAACGTAGAATTCGTGGCCGCAGAACCAGGCTTTGTTAGTCAGGTATGCCACCGGAATACGCTCGTTCACGCGACGGATCACGCGTTCAACGATCAGCTGTTTTTCCGTGGTGGTCAGGCGCGCGCTGCGCATATCTTCTGGAATATCCAGCGGCAGGTAGAGCGTCGGCAGCACCAGTTGCACCGCTTCATCCCACGGGTTATCGGTGCCGTGACCGTACCAGATCTCGGCCGCGCTGAAGCGGCTTACCGCCCAGCGGAGCATGTCCTGAATGGTATGCAGCTCATTGACTGCTTCATCAACAAAAATCTTATCCACATTGTCCTCCAGGGGCATGCGTCGGGGTAAATTCGGCGGCTAGTTTGCCATGAAGGCGGCGATAAATCAGCATTCTTGCGTAGGGTGCGGGGAAAAAAGCGTTTTCGCTGCAGGGAGCAGCGTGAAAAGGTAAACTAAGGGAAAAGGCGAATTGAGAAGAATCAATAATGAAGAACAAAAATTCACTGAGCGAGGAGGATCAGGCACTCTTCCAGCAGCTAATGACGGGCACCCGCAAAATTAAGCAGGACACCATCGTGCATCGCCCGATACGTAAAAAGATAAGCGAAGTGCCGCCAAAGCGCCTGTTACAAGAGCAAGCAGACAACAGCCACTACTTTTCCGACGAATTCCAGCCGCTGCTCAATACCAACGGCCCGGTCAAATACGTGCGCGAAGATGTCAGCCACTTTGAGTTGAAAAAGCTGCGCCGAGGTGACTATTCACCGGAGCTGTTTCTCGACCTGCACGGGTTAACGCAGATGCAGGCCAAGCAGGAACTGGGCGCGCTGATTGCCGCCTGTCGCCGGGAACATGTGTTCTGCGCCTGCGTGATGCACGGCCACGGCAAGCATATTCTGAAGCAGCAAACGCCGCTGTGGTTGGCTCAGCATCCGCACGTGATGGCGTTTCATCAGGCATCGAAAGAGTACGGTGGAGATGCCGCGCTGCTGGTGCTGATTGAAGTGGAAGAGTGGCTGCCGCCAGAACTCCCCTGACAGATTCCCGGAGTCGGCGTAAACGCCTCGTCCGGGCTACAGGGAAAATTGACATTACCCAGCCATCAAGCTGGGTAAAAAACGATTAAATCGCTTTCGCCATTTTCAGATTGCACGGGCTCATTTGCCAGTTCAGGACACCTTGTCCGTTAGCGTCAAGGGTGACGCTGGCAATGGCGGAGGTGGTAAACATCGGCGGAACTTCGCCTGGGCACAGTTCAGCAACCAGATAACCCACCAGCGGCAGGTGAGAAATCACCAGCACCGATGAAGTCCCTTCATTGGCTAACGCCTGAAGATAGGCGCTGACCAGGCCGATATCGCCGCATGGCGTGAGCTCAGGCAGAACATCCACCTCTTTTGGCAGGTTAACGCACTCCCCTACCACTTCGAGCGTCTGCTCCGCACGCAGGAACGGGCTCACCAGAACACGATCGATATTCACATTTTGGTCTTTCAACCAGGTTGCCATCTGACGAGATTCATCACAACCACAACCGGTGAGAGGACGAACCGAGTCACTGGCTGCATCGAGGGCAGCGTCGCCGTGACGCATAATAAAAACTTGCATATTGCACCGCTTTTGTTGACCAGAAGCACCAACGTCACCATAACGGTGACGCGGTAGCCGGGCATTGTGCCTTATCCATTCACTGAATGAAACGCTGATTTTTACCTTACTGGTGTAAGTATAGTCAACATCCGTTTACAAAATAGCCAAAAACCATGCATTTCATCTGGGTTCAATACCTTTGACCTCAGCTCAGTGAATCTGTTTCATCACCTGGCCAAAAGGTATCGCCGCGCTCCGCCCGCTGCACGAGTGCCTCGCATGGGGTAAATCGCGAACCATACTGTGTAGCCAATCGTTGCAACCGGGCAACTACCTCACCCGCGCCTAATGAATCCATATAGCGCAGCGGGCCACCGAGGAACGGTGGAAAACCAATGCCAAAGACCGCGCCGATATCGCCGTCACGGGCGCTACGGATCACGCCTTCATCACGACAACGCGCCGCTTCATTCAGCATCAGCATCACGCAGCGTTCAGCCACTTGCTCAGCCGAACACTGGCTACGCCGAGCCGACATTCCCGGGAGGGAATAGACCGCGCTATCGACCTGTTTCTTGCTTTTACGCCCTTTCGCACCATAAAGATAGAAACCGCGACCATTTTTTCTACCTTTGCGATCGTCATTCAAAATTGCCTGAATCAACGTTGCAGGTGCGCTAAAACGCTCGCCGTAGGCGGCTTCAAGAATAGGCAGAATTTTGGTGCCGGTGTCGATACCTACTTCGTCGAGCAACTGAATAGGCCCAACCGGGAAACCAAATTTAACCAGTGCATTATCAATATGTTCAACATTTTCACCGTCCACCAGCATGCGCATGGCCTCGGCGATATAGGGCGCAAGAATGCGGTTAACGTAGAATCCCGCTTTATCTGCGACCACAATCGGCGTTTTGCCCTGTTTCTTGGCAAGCTTCACGGTGGTCGCAATTGTCTGCTCTGAGGTTCCAGCATGGGGAATTACCTCGACCAACGGCATTTTTTCAACCGGGCTGAAAAAATGCAGGCCGATAACCTGTTCAGGCCGTTGGGCCAAGGCTGCAATATCGCCAATCGGTAAAGATGAGGTATTCGAAGCAAAAATAGTGTGTGGCGCGCAATACTGTTCAATCTCACCCACCATCTTCTGCTTGAGCGCTAAATCTTCAAATACCGCCTCTATCACCAGATCGCGATGGGCAAAACCCCGGTAGTCGGTGCTGCCGGAGATCAGCGCCAGTTGTGCGTCACGCTCCGCTGCTTTCATATGGCGACGGCGCACTTTTTGTTCAAGCTGATCCCAGCTGTACTTCAACGCATGGTTAATCCCGTTGGCGTTAATATCTTTAATGCGTACTGGCAATTTGCCTTTTACCGCTGTGACATAGGCTATGCCGCCACCCATTAATCCACCGCCCAGCACGCCTACCGAACGCAGCGGGCCAGGAGCAACAACGGCACCGGGATCTTTTTTGATATCGGTACTAGCAAAGAAAATGCTACGCAGCGCTTTAGACTGCGGCGTCATTGCCAGCTCACCAAACGCGCGCGCTTCCGCCTCGTAGCCGCTGTTCACGCCGTGCGCCAGGCCGGTTTCAATAACCTGCAGAATTTTATCGGTCGCCGGGTAGTTACCCTGGGTTTTTTGTGCCGTCTTTTTGGCGGCCATGCTAAACAGCAGATTGCGCCCCAGCGGCCCCGCCAGAATGCGCTCGCGTACCGGCAAACGACGATGTTCGTGGTGCGGTTTACGGGCGTACTCCGCTGCAGCCTCCAGCAGAATTGAGTGCGGCACAACCTCATCCACCAACCCGGCTTTCAGCGCCTGACGAGCACGAAGCTGCTTGCCAGTGAGAATCATATCCAGCGCCGTGCTGACGCCAATCAAACGCGGTAAACGCTGGGTGCCGCCGGATCCCGGCAGCAGACCAAGCTGTACTTCCGGCAATCCCAAAACGGTTCGCCCATCGTCTGAGCAAATACGCGCATGGCAGGCTAACGCCAGCTCCAGCCCGCCACCAAGACAAGCTCCGTGTATCGCCGCGACTACAGGGATCGACAGGCTGTGAATTTCAGCCATCACCTGCTGCCCCTGACGGGCGAGGGATTCCGCTTCCTGTGCGCTTTTACAGCGGCCAATCATATTAATATCCGCCCCGGCGATAAAGTTATCTGCCTTCGCGGAGATCAGCACCACGCCCTGCAGCGCTTTGTTTTCTCTGATCTGTTTGAGGATCGCACGCACCTGGCCACCAAACTCAGCCTTCAGGGTGTTCATCTTTTCATCAGGCACATCAATCGTCACTACCGCCACGTTGTCCGGGCGCACGGTGAGCGTAAATGCGGATTTCATTTCCATTATTCAGCCTCCAGAACCATTGCCGCACCTAACCCGCCCGCCGCACACGCCGTCACCAGCCCGAACCCACCGCCACGGCGGCGCAGTTCGTTCAGGGTTTGGGTGATCATACGTGCGCCGGTCGCCGCAAACGGGTGACCGTAGGCAATTGAACCGCCCAGGACGTTGAATTTACTTTCATCAACCTCACCGGTAGCGTGGCTGCGCCCGAGCACTTCGCGGGCAAATTTTTCGCTCGCCAGGCACTGAATATTCGCCAGCGTCTGAGCGGCAAAGGCTTCATGCATATCGATAAGCGTGAGGTCGGCAAAGGTCAGCCCTGCGCGATTCAGAGCCAGCGGCGTGGACCACGCCGGCCCCAGCAGCATATCCTGCCAGACATCAATGGCGGTAAAAGCGTAGCTGCGCAGATAACCCAACGGCACCAGCCCCAACTCTTTCGCACGGGATTCGGTCATCAGGATAACCGCAGCCGCACCGTCGGTTAACGGCGTGCTGTTGGCCGCCGTCACCGTGCCATGCTGACGGTCAAATGCTGGACGCAGCTTGGCGTAATCGGCAAGCGTAGAGTTTGCACGGATGTTGTTATCCTGCTCCAGCGGGTTGCGGTACGGCGGCGAGTAGGCCGTCATGACCTCATCAGTCAATTTTCCAGCCGCCCAGGCCTGCGCCGCCAGTTGATGCGAGCGGTTAGCCAGCGCATCCTGCTGCTCACGGGTGATGCCGTAGGTTTTCGCCATTTGCTCCGCGGTGTCACCCATCCGCAGGCCGGTCGAGTATTCCGCCACAGCCGGAGGCACCGGCATCAGGTCACGCAGGCGCAGTCGAGAGAAGAGTTTGAGTTTCTGGCCCAGGGTACGGGCTTTGTTGGCATCCACCAGCGTACGCGCCAGTTTTTTGCTCACGCCGATAGGCAGCACCGAGGAAGAGTCGGCCCCGCCCGCAATCCCGGCGCGGATGGTGCCTGCCATCAGGCTTTCCGCAACGTTTGCCACCGCCTGGAAGCTGGTGGCGCAGGCACGGCTGACGCTGTAGGCATCGGTATGCACATTCATGCCGGTACCCAGCACAATTTCACGAGCGATATTCGGCGCGGCGGGCATCTGCACCACCTGGCCAAAGACTAACTGTTCGATAACGTCAGGGGAGATTTCGCTACGGGCCAGCATTTCACCCACGACCATTTTACCGAGGTCGACGGCGGGAACGCCGTGAAAAGCGGTCGCCTGTCGGGCAAACGGGGTACGTAATCCACTGACTATAGCAATGCGTTCGCCCTGACGGGTGATAAGCGGTAACGCCTGACTCATAACTCTCCCCTGTTAACGGAATAAAATCAAGTGGTCTGACCTGATAACAGTTTTAACTAATTTATTACACTTAGCCAATCGGGGAGAGAAAAAATTGGGAGCTAAAACACACTGAGAACAAAAGAAAACGCCCCTGTTACCAGCGTAACAGGGGCGTTATTTAACGTCGTTGTGCAGGGGCGCGATTAACGCAGGCCCAGCTGGAAGATCAGCGTTTCAGCTTCGCAGGCGAAGACAAAATCGATATCCAGCTGCACGCCGCCTTCGACTTCTTTGAAGTCAGCGGTAATTTTGCAGGGTTCAGATTCTACGCTACGGGCTTTTTCTGACAGCGCGGCCAGCGTTGCTTCTGCGTCGGCACGGTTGGCGAATACACGGCTATAGGAAGCGGTGCAGTCGGAGTTGTCCATAATGGTACCCACGTCCATGCAGCAGCAAACCGGGGTTTCATCAGCACTACATTTGCTCATTGTAGATTTCCTCTGTTTTGTGCACTCAAGGTGCCAGATAAACGATGAGCATATTTTACGTCCACCCGCTTTTCGCCTCCAGTCGAGAATGTGATCTCTGACGTTAAGTGACCGAAATCACAATTAAAAATGATCTAAAACAAATTTAGTGTTTCTCCCCCTATGACAAGACCCGCAATTTTGCCAACCAGATCCCGTTTCAAACAACATCTCAGAAAAAATTAATAAACAATATTGCAACATACCAGCTGGTCAGACCTATACTCTCGTCACTGGTCTGATTTCTCTGTCGTAGTCCAGCCCCTACACTTCGCGCTTCTGTTACTACATGTAACATTGTTTGTATAAAAATAACTCAATGAGGTTATGGTCATGAGCCAGAAAACCCGTTATACGAAGTCTGCTCTTGCTGTCGCAGTGGCACTTGTTTCAACTCAAGCCTGGTCCGCAGGCTTCCAGCTAAATGAATTCTCAGCCTCTGGTCTGGGCCGTGCCTATTCCGGCGAAGGTGCTATCGCAGATGATGCGGGTAATGCTAGCCGTAACCCGGCGCTGATTATGATGTTCGACCGCCCGGAGTTTTCTATCGGTGCGGTGTTTATCGATCCGGATGTAAATATCTCGGGTACCGCACCAAAAACGAAAAAAAGCACCGATGCCGATAATATTGCACCAACCGCATGGGTTCCTAACATGCACTTCGTTATGCCTATTAACGAACAGTTTGGCTGGGGCGCTTCGGTAACCTCCAACTATGGTCTGGCGACCGAATTCAATAATAACTATGCTGCTGGCATGTATGGCGGTACGACAGACCTTCAGACCATTAACCTTAATCTGAGCGGTGCCTACCGCCTGAGCAGCAACTGGAGCTTCGGTCTGGGCTTTGATGCTGTCTACGCCAAAGCAAAAATTGAGCGTTACGCTGGCGAGTCAAGCCTCTTATTAGGCCAAGTACCTGGGTCTGGCGTTACTGGCTACGATTCTCAAATTGCCTATCTTAAAGGTGATGAATGGGGCTATGGCTGGAACGCAGGTATCTTATATGAGCTGGACAAAAATAACCGCTGGGGTCTGACGTACCGCTCTGAAGTCAAAATCGACTTTGACGGCGATTATAAGAGCTCAATTAATAGCCAATATAACGGTGGATTACCTGCAGGTACACCATACGGCACCAGCGGCGCCACCATCCCTGGCTCTCTGACCCTGAACCTGCCTGAAATGTGGGAAGTCTCCGGTTATAACCGCGTCGATCCGCAGTGGGCTATCCACTACAGCATCGCCTATACCAGCTGGAGCCAGTTCCAGGAGCTGAAAGCTACCGGTTCAAACGGCCAGCAACTCTTCTATAAAGAAGAAGGCTTCAAAGATGCTTACCGTATCGCACTGGGTACCACCTACTACTACGATAAGAACTGGACCTTCCGTACCGGTATCGCATTTGACGATAGCCCGGTTCCAGCAGATAACCGTTCTATCTCCATTCCAGATCAGGACCGCTTCTGGATTAGCGCCGGTACGACCTATGCCTTTAACGATGACGCTTCTATCGACTTCGGCGCATCCTATATGCACGGTCAGGACGTCACCATTAAAGAAGGCGACTACACCTTCAAATCCGAAGGTAAAGCCTGGCTGTTCGGTACCAACTTTAACTATCGCTTCTGATATCCTGCCGACATAAAAAAAGGGTGAACATCACGTTCACCCTTTTTTATTGCCATCAATCCGCTATTCGGAATCGATATCTTTCAGGTCACCCTGAATTGCCTGCGCGTTCGGGTTCTCTTCCGGCTTCAGCTTACCGCCGCTGGCGATAAAGTCATGCTGCTGGAAGTAGGCTTCACGCACCATAATGTACGGATCGGAAGACTGGCGCAGCAGACCGTCGGAGTCGAGCAGCTGTGCACGCGTTTCTACCCCTTCAACCATCCACTTACCGATAGACATCGGCCAGGTCAGCCAGGAGAGAACCGGATAGGTGGTATCCGCGAAATCACCACCGTCTTCACGCAGCGTGAAGCTGCCGTAAAACGGCAGTTGCAGATACGGACCATAGCCTACGCCGTAATGGCCCAGCGTGCTGCCAAAGCGGTGCGGCTGGACGCGCTGCAGTTTCGGGTTAGCCATACCCGCCACGTCGATAAAGCCACCCATCCCCAGAATAGTGTTGAGGAAGAAGCGGGTAAAGTGCACCATCCCCTGGTACGGGTCGCCCTGTAAGAAGTAGTTCACCATCGTCGCTGGCTCTTCCAGGTTGCTGGTGAAGTTACTGAGGCCATTACGCGCAGGTTGCGGAACATAGTCACGCCAGGCGACGGCGACTGGACGAACGACATACGGGTCCAGCACGTTGAAGTTGAAGCTGTACATCGTGCGGTTAAAACCTTCGAAGGGGTCTGAACGCCCCTGCTGTTCTGTACCGGAACTCGCACAGCCCACCAGCAGTGTCGTCCCGAGCGCAAGCGCCGACAGGCGAAGCTTCATAAATGTCTCCCTGTTGATTATGGCTATCGCTGATTGCCATCCATGCGGCACGTTTACGTATCCGCCTGTTTAGATGTGAGCGATTGTAACAGCCCATCGGACGATGTCTATATAGCCAAGTTTTGTTGATTTTATCATAGCCTGGTAAAGCCGGGGCTGCGGCACGCCATGCCTGCCTGGCGCAATTAAATCTTTGCAATAACGTCAGTATTTCAGAATAGCGCCAAACCTGCATTGTCTGTAACCCGCTACGCTTAGGCTATATGTGCTTATTTCAGGGCCACCGCGATGGATGAACTCAAAAGAGAGACCATAGACCGCCACCATGACGAAATAGCAGTTGAAAGCGAAGAAAAACAGCAAGGGAAAAGCATTGAAGTGAATGAAGACCGGCTCCCCTCTCGCGCCATGGCGATTCATGAGCACATTCGCCAGGAGGGCGAAAAGGAGATGGAGCGTGATGCAATGGCACTGCTGTGGTCCGCCATCGCCGCCGGGCTATCGATGGGCGCATCGTTGCTCGCAAAAGGTATTTTTCACGTTCAGCTTGAGGGCCTGCCCGGCAGTTTTCTTCTTGAGAACCTTGGCTATACCTTCGGTTTTATCATCGTCATTATGGCCCGCCAGCAGCTCTTTACCGAAAATACCGTCACCGCCGTACTGCCCGTGATGCAAAAACCGACGTTGGGCAACGTTGGTTTACTGATGAGGCTGTGGGGGGTGGTGCTTCTCGGGAATATTATCGGAACGGGAATCGCAGCATGGGCGTTTGAATATATGCCTATTTTTGATGAACCGACGCGCGATGCCTTCACCAAAATCGGCATGGACGTGATGAAGAACAGCCCAATAGAGATGTTTTCAAACGCCATTATATCAGGGTGGCTGATTGCGACGATGGTCTGGATGTTCCCTTCCGCAGGGGCGGCAAAAATCGTGGTCATCATCCTGATGACCTGGCTTATCGCGCTGGGAGATACCACCCATATTGTCGTCGGCTCGGTCGAAATACTCTATCTGGTATTCAGCGGCACGCTCCACTGGGGGGATTTTATCTGGCCTTTCGCCCTGCCAACTCTCGCCGGCAATATCTGCGGTGGCACCTTTATTTTCGCCCTGATGAGCCATGCACAGATCCGTAATGATATGAGCAACGCACGTAAGGAAAAAGTGCGCTTAGCGTCTGAACAGGAAGGAAAGCGACAAAAAGATGAGAAGAATCAACTCTGAATGGCGAGTGTTTGAGCAGTCGAGCGGCCGAGCACTTACCCAGGCGCACAAAAAACGCTATACTCGGCGCGCTCTGTCCCCTTAGTTAAATGGATATAACGAGCCCCTCCTAAGGGCTAGTTGCAGGTTCGATTCCTGCAGGGGACAAATCCCTCCCTCTCCAGCCGTAAACGTCCCAACAACTGCAATTACACAGCCCTACGACTTTTATATTATTACTCACAATATAAATAGCCACCTAACATACAAAAAACAAATCCAAGTTTATCAACCTGCCAATAAGTCGATCCCACAAACACTTTTGAAACATTGTTCCAAATTCATACTTTCGACATCATTTTTTGTGAACATCGTCAGCGAAATAATTGGTTACATTCATTAACCTGCACAACGAGCAGCATTAAGACCCTTTTTCACTGCCCTTTCCCAGGGGCGGTTCTTACTCTGTTTTTCTCTATTAATGGATATTAATACGTGTCTGGAGAAGGAAAATGAAATTGACAAAAACACTGTTAAGCTTGTGCATTGGTTCGACCTTAATATTGACTGCCCACACGGCTCTCGCGCAAACATTACGCGCCGCTGACGTCCATCCCGCCGATTATCCGAACGTAGTCGCCGTAAAACATATGGGGGAGAAACTCAGTACCGCGACCCAGGGCCGTCTTGATATTAAAACCTTCCCTGGCGGCGTTCTCGGCGATGAAAAGCAGATGATTGAGCAGGCGCAATTAGGTGCGATTGATATTATCCGTGTATCCATGGCCCCGGTTGCAGCGATTCTGCCTGAGATAAACGTCTTTACCCTGCCCTATATTTTCCGTGACGAAAACCATATGCATCAGGTACTTGATGGTATGATTGGACAGGAAATTGGCGATCGTCTGACCGGTAATAGCAAGTCTCGACTGGTGTTCCTCGGTTGGATGGATGCCGGTACTCGTAACCTCATCACCAAAGAACCGGTCGCCAAACCGGAAGACCTTAAAGGGATGAAAATTCGCGTACAGACCAGCCCGGTAGCGCTGGATACCTTAAAAGCGATGGGCGCTAACGCCGTTGCTATGGGAACCAGCGAAGTGTTCAGCGGCATGCAAACCGGCGTCATTGACGGCACGGAAAATAACCCGCCAACCTTTGTAGCCCATAACTATTTACCGGTAGCGAAAAACTATACCTGGAGTAAACACTTTATTATTCCTGAACTGTTCCTGTTTTCAAAACCAAAATGGGATAAGTTGAAAAAAGAGGACCAGCAGTTAATTCTCAATCTGGCGAAAGAGGCGCAGATGGAACAGCGTCAACTTTGGCAAGTCTATAACGAAAAATCCCTCGAAACGATGAAGGCCAACGGCGTTCAATTCCATAATATCGACACCGAATACTTTTATAACGCTACTCAATCCGTGCGCGATAAATACGGTAAAGACCATCAGGATTTAATTAAGAAAATTCAGGACGTGAAGTAATCGTTCGGGCGGGTGAACCTGTTCATCCGCCTCAGTTCCATTATGTCTTCGAGGTTATGATTATGGACGAACGCTATTCGTCATTGATGGATATTATCTATCGTATCTCCATGTGGATTGCCGGGCTCGCGCTGCTGGTCATGGTTGCCGTTATCCCCGTAGGTATTTTTGCCCGCTACGTGATGAACAGCGCCCTCTCCTGGCCTGAACCGGTTGCCATTTTATGTATGGTGACTTTTACCTTTATCGGTGCCGCCGTCAGCTATCGCGCGGGCTCCCATATTGCCGTCAGCATGGTCACCGACCGTCTGAGCGAAGGTGCGCGCCGCGTCTGCCTGATCCTGGCCGACCTGATGCTGATGGCCATCAGCCTGTTTATCCTCTGGTACGGCACCCTGCTGTGCTACGAGCTGTGGGAACAGCCGGTGGCGGAATTCCCGCTGCTCACCGCCGGAGAAAACTACCTGCCGCTGCCAATAGGTTCCGCCATCACCCTGCTTTTCATCATCGAAAAGCTCTGGCGTGGCCCACAGTATCAGCGCCCTGTCGTGATGCTGGGTTCCACCAGTTAAGCCCCGGTTATTGAGAAAAGGAATACAGATGGACGCATTTATTCTCGTCTTTACGCTCGGCATTATGCTGGCAATTGGGGTACCGGTGGCTTTCGCCGTGGGCATCAGCGCCATTATTGGCGCCTGGTATATTGATATCCCGCTGGAAGCGGTGATGATTCAGTTAACCAACGGGGTCAATAAATTCTCGCTGCTGGCGATTCCGTTCTTTATTCTCGCCGGGGCGATTATGGCCGAGGGCGGCATTGCCCGCCGACTGGTGAACTTCGCCTACATTTTCGTGGGCTTTATCCGCGGCGGCCTGTCGCTGGTGAATATCGTCGCCTCAACCTTCTTTGGCGCCATCTCCGGCTCATCCGTGGCGGACACCGCGTCGATTGGTTCGGTGATGATCCCGGAAATGGATAAAAAGGGCTATCCGCGCGATTTCGCCGCAGCGGTTACCGCCAGCGGTTCGGTGCAGGCCATCCTGACGCCGCCAAGCCACAACTCAGTGATCTACTCACTGGCAACCGGCGGCACGGTCTCCATTGCCGCGCTGTTTATTGCCGGTATTTTACCGGGGCTGCTGCTGAGTTTAAGCCTGATGGTGATGTGCGTATGCTTCGCCCGCAAGCGCGGCTACCCGAAAGGTGAACGTGTGCCGTTCCGCCAGGCGCTGAAGATTTTCGTCGATACCCTCTGGGGGCTGATGACCGTAGTCATCATTATGGGCGGGATCCTCTCCGGTATCTTTACCGCAACGGAATCCGCGGCCATCGCCTGTCTGTGGTCGTTCTTTGTGACGATGTTTATCTACCGCGACTACAAATGGTCCGAGCTGCCAAAACTGATGTACCGCACGGTAAAAACCGTCACTATCGTCATGATCCTGATTGGTTTTGCCGCCGCTTTTGGCGCCATCATGACCTATATGCAGCTGCCAATGCGTATCACCGAAGCCTTCACCAGCATCTCCGATAACAAGTATGTGATTCTGATGTGCATTAACATCATGCTGCTGCTGATCGGCACTTTGATGGATATGGCACCGCTGATTCTGATCCTGACGCCGGTGCTGCTACCGGTGACCAATGCGCTGGGCATCGACCCGGTTCACTTCGGGATGATTATGCTGGTTAACCTGGGAATTGGTCTGATTACGCCGCCGGTCGGCTCGGTGCTGTTCGTTGCCAGTGCGGTCAGTAAGCAAAAAATCGAGCAGGTGGTAAAAGCCATGCTGCCGTTCTACGGCGTCCTGTTCCTTATCCTGCTGCTGGTTACCTATATTCCAGAAATTTCGCTGTTCCTGCCTAAACTCTTCGGGGTGATGTAAAACACCACAGAGGCGACGATTCCGTCGCCTCTCTCTTTTCCTGCTCGCTTATCAGAACGCGTAACGTACCTTCAGGCTAACGCTTTGGCTGGTAAAGGCGGTGCGCTGCCCGGCATCGTACTGAACCGTGCCGTCCAGCACATCGCTGAACTTCGCCGTTACCCCAACGCCTGCCATTGCAATCCACGGGCTTTCGCTCATGCCACGATAGGTGAATGGCGTTGTCGTGCTGCCGATAAAGGCCGCCGTGGTGTCAGAGCGCCGGTTCATCGTGTCATAACCTGCACCGATATAGCCGTGAACATTCACAATATCAGAGAGTTGCAGCCCGGCCTTTAGCTTACTGGAGACAATTAACGCTTCGGTAGTGGCACCATCCACCTTCAGACCAACGTCATCAGCACCGGACTCCTGATAGCCATCATCCTTCACCCGATAGTAGTCGGTGCGCACCTCAGGCGTTAACGTCACCTCGTTCGTCGGATGGAATGCGCTTTGCAGCCCCAAACCCGCCTGGAAGGTATCGCTGTTATAGTCTGAGTGCGCCACGCCGTTAAACACCGAACTACCGTCCGCCGGGTTCTCAATATTCAGGTATCGATTACCTTTAGTGGTATTGCGCCCCAGCCCGGTTTGCCACGTCAGCCCAGTGTCCGGCGTAAAGTCATAGCCGCCATAGACCAGCATATTCCAGCTATCAACCCGCGCATCATGACGGATATCATCGGACGTATCGTTAACATCCGTACGGCTCATTCCCAGCGCTAAACCAAGCCGGGTACGGTCATAAACTAGCCCATCGGCCCCGATGGCAATGCCGCGCGTATCTGCGTTGTAGCCTGCGTAATCGCCACGAGTGGACTGGCTATCCCAACGCCCCACCGGGCGGATCCACAGATATTTCTCCGGATTAAACTCGCTGAGGTAGCCCTGCCCACGCACTGAATCCTGACGGCTGCTGACGATATCACCAAACGCACGCAAATTATTAAGCGCGATATACGGCATGCTGCCATCCATCAGCGGAGCAAGCTGAACCACGTTTTTGCGCACCTGCCCGGCATTAAACGATGAAGTAATGGCACAAACGGTACTGGCGAGCGCGCCTGTACAGGCTGTCGCCTGGGAAGCCTTATTGTTGTTGATAATCGTATCAACAACCGTCCCTACGCCCGTCAGCGAATCGTTGCTTTTGGTCGTCGCGATAGTATTGGATACCGTCGTCAGATTGGTATCGACAATTTTCAACGAGTAGGTGGTCCCGGTCAGTTCTTGCACAAACTGGTAACGGAGCGAGTCATCCAGCACCGCGGAAGGCGTGCCGGTAATACTGGCCGCCGTCACTACGTTCGTCAGTTCATCACCGTCGGTAAAGCTCGTACTGCCGCGCGTTGCGACCACCACCCGTCCGTTGAGCGTAGCATCACCCGTGGCCTGTAATTGGCCGTAGCTGGTCGAACTGTCGGCCTGTAGACCCAGCACGCCAGTAGCGGTCTGCGAGTAGTCTTTGACCACCGACGGCGCGCTGGTACTGAGCAGTTCAACGATGCCGTAGTTATGCAGATTAGTATTTGGGGCGTTGATCCTGCCGACAATCGCTCCCTGGTTTTTCACCCCATCGCTAATGACGGCTGCGCCATCGACGCGAATAGCATCGCCATCCAATGCGCCAATAATACCGGTATTCGTCAACTGTCCAAGGAAAGCGCTGTCCGTTACTACAATGGCGTCACCGGTACCCGCACCGATGATATAGCCATTATTCTTCAACGTGATAATCCGCGAGGTGCCACCCAGCGAGATACCAGCAACGCCCGCATCAATAATGCCATCGTTGATGATCGAATTGACCGTTGCGCCATCGCGCGTAGTGATGCCGTTGCCCGCCGATGAATAGATAACGCCATTCGCCGCATTCTGCAGAGTGTAGTTAGTGACCTGGTCGCCCAGATAAATGCCGTTACTTCCGGCCCCGCTGGCCGTAATATTCCCCTGGTTAACTATCGTACCGTCATTGCTATACAGCACATTAATACCGTTCGCGGTGTCTCCGGTCGTCACGATATTACCGCTATTGTTCAGCGATGGCTGACGAGTGTCAGCGCCAATATTGATACCGTGGCTGTTCGCCCCCGTCGTTGCCAGCGTACCGCTATTGTTTAGCGAGCTGTTTCTAACTTCGCTTATATCAATGGCATCAGACCAATCACCAGAGGTGGTTATCGTCCCCGCATTTCCGAGCGTCGCCCCACCGGTGGTGTGATATTGAACCGCATCGCCATCGGTCGAGATGATGCTGCCGTTGTTTTGAAGAGTGCCCCCCATGCTTGAGAAGTACGCGGCATACAGTTGACCAGAGGTGGTTATCGTCGTTCCTTGCGTAATATTGATATTTTGTCCCGCAGAATCAAAACGCTGAGATGACGTGATGGTGCCGGAGCACGTCACAGAGGTAGCGCTTGAAGTAGAGCAATCCGCAAACGCGGTTGGAACCGTAAAGAGACCGGCGCTGCCGGTAAAACCCGCGACGAGCAAACGCATTGATTTTTTATTCATTTCCCTCTCCCCAGGAAAAGAAACACAATTGCATCACATATATATCAAGATCGTTACATCGCTTAATAAATCACTAAAAAATTAAGAAATATATAAATTTTACTTATGATTTAAAACATCCCTCTTATGCCTGATAGAGACATCAAAAATCGGCATGACGTGCGGGCAGTAACACCAGGTAGCGACGCGAAAACAGAGGGGAATAGACTGGGGATTAACCGTCAGAAGACGTTCTCCTGACGGTTTCAGGAAGTGATGCTAAAAGCAGTACGATGGCGAAACCGACCGTTTACTGGGCGGCTTTCCACATCTCGACGCAGTTCCTACCACGTTTTTTGGCGATATAAAGCGCTTCATCCGCCAGTTGGATCAGCCGTTCATAGTCCGGGTGACCGTTAAACATCGCCGCCCCGATCGACAGCGACAGCGGGATATCATTACCGTCCGGTGCCTTCACTTTGGTTTTCTCAACCCGGCTGCGGATACGTTCGGCGGTGCGCAATGTATCAACCGGGGTTGCTTCGGTGAGGACGATAATAAACTCATCACCGCCGTAGCGGAACACGTAATCGCTGCTGCGCACGTTGTCATAAAAGACCTGAGACACCCGACGCAAAATATCATCGCCGGTGTTATGACCCCAGGTATCATTAATTTTCTTAAACTTATCGACATCAATCACCAGAATAGACAGCGGCGTGCCAACCCGGTTAGCGTGGGCGATTTCACGTTTAAAAATGGTTGGCAGAAAACGGCGGTTGAGCAGTTTCGTCAGCACGTCCATCCCTACCTCATGGCGAGAAACCTCTTCAAACAGCTCACGGAGCAGAGTCAGGATCTGCGACACCGTACTTCTAAGCTGGATCAGAAACTTATTACGCTGGGCTTTGTTGCCGAGCGATTTATCTCCCGCGCTCTGGACGTGGATAACACCATCGAAATCCTGCATCAGTCGGGAAATATGGCCCACTTCGGCAATACCGCTGAAGTAATGACGTCCCTTATGGTTAAACCACAGGCCAAAGTCCGACTGGCTGAGCGGCATGCTGTTGCCGAGATCCGAATCCAGCACGACTTTATAGATAATATCGAGCTCCCAGGTCAGCAACGTGGCGATTTGCCGCTCTTTCTCCTCTTCGGCATTCTCCAGCAGCGAGAAGATTCGGTAGTTCTCATCCTCTTTCGATAGGCTGCTTTCACTGAAGGAAAATGCCCGCGACATGACCTCCATCGCCAGGTCAATACTGTTGATAGCGAAGTGGTAGATCTGCAGCTTATCGGCCGCCTCCTGCGAGCTGTAAATAATGGCGGGATAGAGGATTTTCTTCAGTACCCGAAATCCCATCTCCACCAGTTCAACCGGAATACCGATCCGCGCGTGCACTTCCGCAACGGTATGCTGGGCTTCAATCAGGCGGTCGATGTCCTCCTCTTTGCAGGAGAGAATATCGATAATCCACTTCTCCAGCGCGCTCTTGAGCTGTTTTTCCACCTGCTCATTGCTAAGGAACTCTTCAGCGTGAGGGTCGGCCAGCACCACTTTATAAAATTCAGCGCACAGCGCATGCGCATTTGCGGCGGCAATCTCTGCGGCCAGCGTCCGTATGTGAGGTTCGGTCTGCTTAAGCAGCAACAGCCACTCGCCTTTCATCTTCTTCAGGTATGTCTCCATGGGCGACTCTCTCACATAACAATCATTCATAAATTAAATAACAACTATGCAACTATGACCTTTAGCGGCATAAGACACAAGCCACAGGCTTCACTTGCCCGGTAAGTTCTGGCAATCTGGCGACCACATTTTCCCGTATAAACAAGGCCGTCAGGATGAAACAGATCACCTGTAACGATATGCAACAGCAGAGCGCCGCTGCCGCTCAATCTCCACGACTGCGCGCGCACCGTAATTTCCATCCTGAGCTAAGCGATCCGGTTCAGCGTCTGGCGATTGCGATGGAGCCAGGTACCTATGTGCGCCCACACCGCCATCCGCATACCTTTGAGCTACTGCTGCCACTCAGCGGACGTTTTGTGGTGCTGAATTTTGACGAACAGGGAACGGTAACTCACCGGGCGGTACTGGGAGAAAGCTGCACCGTACTGGAAATGGCGGCGGGCACCTGGCATGCCGTGCTGTCGCTGGACAACGGCGGCGTGATTTTTGAAGTGAAACAGGGCGCGTATCAGCCTGTCGCTGAACAAGACTACGCGCCGTGGTCTCCGGCTGAAGGAGAAGCGGGAACCGCTGAATTGATGGCGTGGTATGCCATGGCTCAGGTTGGTGACAGCGCGCCAGCCCGCTGAGTGTCCTCAATGCCCCGCCATCCTGCGCGGGGCGTTTTTAACCACTGACGCTAAAGCCCTTGGGTAACGATTTTTGCCGCAGCGGCCAGTACATCGCGACGACTTTCCGCCTTCTGATCCGGCTGGGTAAAGTAGGTCACCAGAATCAGCGGCGCATGGTCTTCCGGCCAGATAACGGCGATATCGTTGGTCGTACCATAATCCCCGCTGCCGGTTTTATCTCCCACCACCCATGATGTTGGCAGGCCCGCCTGAATGCTCGCGCTGCCGGTAGTGTTGCCCTTAAGCCACGTCACCAACTGCGCCCGCTGGGTTTCCGCCAGCGCTTTACCCAGCGTCAGATTACGCAGCGTCTGCGCCATCGCCAACGGCGTGGTGGTATCGCGCGGGTCGCCAGGGATAGCAGTATTGAGCGTTGGTTCGGTTCGGTCGAGACGGAAGGTTTCATCCCCCAGCGAACGGGCAAAGGCAGTGACTTTATCCGGGCCGCCAAGATGCGCAATCAGCTTATTCATGGCGGTATTGTCGCTGTACTGCAGCGCCGCCGCGCTAAGTTCCGCCAGCGTCATGGTGCCGTTAACGTGCTTTTCGGCTATCGGATTGTAGTTAATCAGATCGCTCTTCTTAATTTCAACACGCTGATTTAAAAGCGTCTTATCACTTTCGCTCTGCTTGAGCACCGCCGCTGCCGCCATCACCTTACTGGTGCTGCACATCGCAAAGCGCTCGTCTGCGCGATAGACAATTTGCGAATCATCAGCGGTGTTAATCAGCGCCACACCCAGCCGTCCGCCCGTGCTTTTCTCCAACGCTTCCAGCTTTTGCTGCACGTTGTTGGTCCCGGCGTACAGTGCCGTACTGCCAAGCAGTAGCGGAAGAGTGGCCATCATCATTAACATTGTCCGGCGAACGCTCAGGGTCATCATAGAAAATCCTCTGTCAGTATTATCCCTCGTCCATTCAGTATTCATTGAAAAAACAAAAAGTAAAAACAAAACGGCCCGTTTTTTGCCGATCCGTAGCCGCATGTCCAATATCCGCGTCAGAGGGCACATTCTATTTCGCCATCCTGCCAATAAAGGGCTCAGGCGAAGAACGATGATTTTCCGACATTCGTCACAAAATTAGCCTTTAAATCAATGGGGTTTAAGCGAGCAAAAAGCGGTAAACGAAACGTCGCCAGAATGGAATTTATTACCGTATGAAATTAAAGTGTCGCCGAATCACGACACTCGTAAGTAACTAAAAATTAATAAAAAAATCCCTCTTGTTTCCCCTCATCTTTAGGCGTACATTAGCGCCATCTGGAGCACAAATGCACAGAATTCTGAGGTGATGCCAGTCGCGAAAAGTCAGTCAGATTTTTCTGTCGGTTGATATCAACTCGCAGTACCACCCGGTCATAAGTGCGTAGAAAAAATTACGCGGAGAGATGAGTCGTGAAATATTTCTTTATGGGCATTTCCTTTATGGTCATCGTTTTTGCCGGCACGTTCGCCCTGATGATCTAGCCAATAAAAAGCAAAAAAAACAGGAGCCAATTGGCTCCTGTTTGCTTTTCTGGGGATGAAGCGATCAGCCCGCTGATTTACCCTCTGACGGCAGCAGGCCGTCGGCGCGGAACATCGCTTTGATGCCGCGAATGGCCTGGCGAATACGGTCACGGTTTTCAATCAGCGCAAAGCGCACATGGGTATCGCCATAGTCACCAAAGCCGATGCCCGGCGACACGCAAACCTTCGCATCCTGCAGCATCTTCTTGGCGAACTCCAGCGAGCCCATATGGGCGTACTGCTCGGGTATTTTAGCCCACACGTACATCGATGCTTTCGGCATGTCGACCATCCAGCCCGCCTCATGCAGCCCTTTCACCAGCACGTCGCGGCGGCGCTTGTACTGCGCGGCGATATCGTGCACGCACTGTTGATCCCCTTCCAGCGCGGCAATCGCTGCAACCTGTAGCGGAGTGAAGGTACCGTAGTCGTGGTAGCTCTTAATACGCGCCAGGGCATTGACCAGGGTTTTATTACCCACCATAAAGCCAATACGCCAGCCCGCCATGTTGTAGCTTTTCGACAGCGTGAAGAACTCGACCGCCACGTCGCGAGCACCGGGAACTTCCATAATCGACGGCGCTTTCCAACCATCGTAGACGATATCGGCATAGGCCAGGTCATGCACCACCAGCACGTCGTAACGTTTAGCCAGCGCGACCACTTTTTCAAAGAATTCCAGCTCGACGCACTGCGCGGTCGGGTTAGACGGGAAACCTAAGATCATCATCTTCGGCTTCGGATAGCTTTCGCGGATCGCCCGCTCCAGCTCGTTAAAGAAATCGACCCCTTCCACCAGCGGCACGGAGCGTACCTGGGCTCCGGCAATTACCGCGCCGTAAATGTGGATCGGGTAACTCGGGTTCGGCACCAGTACGGTATCGCCGTGATCAAGCGTCGCCAGCATCAGGTGCGCCAGCCCCTCTTTTGAACCAATGGTCACAATCGCTTCGCTTTCCGGGTCGATCTCAACGTTGTAGCGATCCTGATACCAGCGAGAAATAGCCCGGCGCAGACGCGGGATACCGCGTGAGGTAGAGTAGCCGTGAGTGTCCGGGCGTTGAGCCACGGTACAGAGCTTTTCGACGATGTGCGGCGGCGTCGCGCCGTCCGGGTTCCCCATGCTGAAATCGATAATATCTTCACCGCGCCGACGCGCAGCCATTTTCAGTTCAGCGGTAATGTTAAAAACATAAGGGGGTAAGCGATCGATACGCGTAAAACGGCGTTCAGGACTGGAGTCAGCCATAGGTTCCTCAGATTTACGTTAGCGCCCGAACCGTTCGAGCGACGCTGCCACCGATGTGGCATGACTAGAAAATAACCTGAAAAAATTGGCGCTGTCGAGGGGGCAGGTAAAAAAATATTTCCGCAGCAAAAAGGGGAAGGCCTACGAATGGGAATTAATCACTAGCGGTCAAAATCAGTAAAATTAAAACACAGATATAACAATATATTATCTAGTGATTTTCATTGGAGTTGTACTGACCGGTCGAAAATTTATGATCTCACCTCGGTGATTCGTTTTTTCTATCAATCCCCTTTTAAAAACAGGGTTTATCCCTATTCATGCGTACCGCTGGTCATCCGCCGCCGGGTTTCTTATCATAAGCGCTTTCCTGAAAACATTCGGCGCCCCCCCATGCACGAAATACTCAATATGCTGCTCGCGGTCTATGACCGGGCCGCATTAATGCTGATCTGTCTTTTTTTCCTGATTCGCATCCGTCTGTTCCGCGAACTGCTGCATAAATCAGCGCATACCCCGAAAGAGTTGCTGGCGGTCACGGTCATTTTCTCGATGTTCGCTATCTTCAGTACCTGGTCCGGCGTGCCGGTGGAAGGGTCGCTGGTGAACGTGCGGATCATCGCAGTGATGTCGGGCGGGATCCTGTTTGGCCCTTGGGTAGGCGGTATTGTGGGGATTATCGCTGGGATCCACCGCTACCTGATTGATGCCGGTGGCGTCACCGCGGTGCCATGTTTTATTACCAGCATTATTGCCGGGATCCTCTCCGGCTTGATTAACCGCCGGGTGCCGAAAGAGCTGCACTGGAAAATCGGTATTCTTGGCGGGATGCTGTGCGAAACGCTGACCATGATTCTGGTGATCGTCTGGGCGCCAAACATCGCACTGGGCGTGGATATTGTGTCAAAAATCGGTATCCCAATGATTGCCGGCAGCGTCTGCATCGGCTTTATCGTCCTGCTGGTACAGAGCGTTGAGGGGGAAAAAGAGGCCAGCGCCGCGCGTCAGGCCAAGCTGGCGCTGGATATCGCCAATAAAACGCTGCCGCTGTTTCGCCAGATAAACAGCGACACGCTGCGCCAGATTTGCGACATCATCCGTCAGGATATTCACGCTGACGCGGTAGCGATCACCAATACCGACCGGGTACTGGCCTACGTCGGCGTAGGGGAAGATAACTACCACAATAATGATGACGCCATCAGCCCGACCACCAAGCAGGCGATCAACAACAACGAAATCATCATTAAAAACAATGATGAAGCCTATCGTACGCCGGAAATCCACTCGATGCTGGTGATCCCGCTTTCCGAGAAAGGAGTCGTCACCGGTACGCTGAAAATTTACTACTGCCACGCCCACCAGATCACCTCCTCGCTGCAGGAGATGGCGATAGGGTTATCGCAAATCATCTCTACCCAACTGGAAGTTTCTCGCGCCGAACAGCTGCGGGAAATGGCAAATAAGGCAGAGCTGCGCGCGTTACAAAGTAAGATCAATCCCCATTTCCTGTTTAACGCCCTGAATGCGATTTCTTCATCGATCCGCATGAACCCGGATACCGCCCGGCAGCTGATTTTCAATCTCTCGCGCTACCTGCGCTATAACATTGAATTAAAAGATGATGAGCAGATTGATATTCGCAAAGAGCTGTACCAGATTAAAGACTATATCGCCATCGAACAGGCGCGTTTCGGCGATAAGCTCACGGTCATTTATGATATTGACGATGAGGTGAACTGTCTGATCCCTAGCCTACTGATCCAGCCGTTGGTGGAAAATGCCATCGTGCACGGCATTCAGCGCAGCAAGGGGAAAGGCGTGGTCACCATCAGCGTAACGGAGTCCGGCAACCGCGTGCGCATTGGCGTGCGCGATACCGGGCCGGGTATCGACCCGCAGGTCATTGCGCGGGTTGAAGCCAACGAAATGCCGGGGAATAAGATAGGCCTGCTCAACGTGCACCACCGCGTCAAACTGCTGTACGGCGAAGGGTTGCATATTCGCCGTCTGGAGCCAGGCACGGAAATGTCGTTCTATATTCCTAACCAGCGTACGCCCGTGCCGGTCGCCGCCACGTTATTGCCCTAACCCGGAGTTTACATGAAAGTCATCATTGTCGAAGATGAATTCCTGGCACAGCAGGAGCTGACCTGGCTGATTCAGCAGCATAGCCAGATGGAGATTGTCGGAACGTTTGACGACGGGCTCGACGTGCTGAAATTTTTGCAGCACAACAAAGTGGATGCCATTTTCCTCGACATCAACATTCCATCTCTGGACGGCGTACTGCTGGCGCAGAACATCAGCCAGTTTGCCCATAAGCCGTTTATCGTCTTTATCACCGCATGGAAAGAGCATGCGGTGGAAGCCTTTGAGCTGGAAGCATTCGACTACATTCTGAAGCCGTATCAGGAATCACGCATCGTCACCATGCTGCAAAAGCTGGAAGCCAGCTGGCAACAGCAGCAGGCAGGTAGCGTCAGCGTGGCCAGCAGCGCGCCGCGCGAAAATGACACCATCAACCTGATTAAAGACGAGCGCATCATTGTGACGCCGGTAAACGACATCTACTACGCCGAAGCGCACGAGAAGATGACGTTTGTCTATACCCGCCGCGAGTCGTACGTGATGCCGATGAACATCACCGAGTTTTGCACCAGGCTGCCAGCCAGCCAGTTTTTCCGCTGCCACCGCTCCTTTTGCGTCAACCTGAATAAAATTCGCGAGATAGAGCCATGGTTTAATAACACCTACATTCTGCGCTTGCGCGACCTGGAGTTTCAGGTGCCGGTGAGCCGCAGCAAGGTGAAAGAGTTTCGCCAGATCATGCATCTCTAGCTCGGGGACGGGCGACATTAAACGGATATTCTGTAGATGAAAGCGATGCCCTACCAGGAGACCTTACAGAGACTTTTGCTTGCCGACCCTGGCAGAATGCAGGCGCTTCATGCTGTGCAAACCCTAGGGCTCAGGGACGGCTGGATCGGCGCCGGATTTGTGCGGGAAGCAGTGTGGGATCACCTTCATGGGTTTAGCCCACGCCCCGTAGCAGGCGATGTGGATGTGGTATTCTTCGATGAAAATCAGTGCAGCCCGGATGAGGATCGACGCCTGGAAGAAAAGCTTCGGCAACTGACATCAGCATTTGACTGGTCAGTGAAGAATCAGGCCAGAATGCATCACCATAACGGCAACTCCCCCTATGACTCAACGGAGCATGCGCTGAGCTTCTGGCCCGAAACCGCGACGGCGGTGGCCGTCAGAATCGCACCTTCAGGTCTTATTGAGAGTATCGCCCCTTATGGGCTTCACGACCTCTTTGAACTCCGTCTCAGGCCGACGCCCCCGTTTGAGCGGGATAAGTTCGCCGTTTTCAGAGAGCGGGTTGCGATAAAAAGATGGCTGGAACGCTATCCTCAGCTACAGCTTGTAAAGGCAGCATAGTAGCGGTTTCTCCCAGGTCACTTTCTCGCCTTTAAGCCTCCCGCACACGCGCATGCCTCCTTATCCGGCTGACGTAAATAATGGTATCAACGCCGAGCAGTTTACCCTTAGCGATATAAAGCGAGACATCGACGAAAACGAGAATGGCGCTACCAGATAAATAATAATGAATAGAGTCCGATAAACATGATGATGTTGAGGATGACCTGAGCCAGAAGCACCAGAAAAGCCAGGCTCCCGAACACCGTTATTTTTCTACGCAGAATAAACGTCACGCCGGACAGTACGGCACAAAACAGAACGATTTTTAAAAGGTAAGACAACGGAACCAGCGCGGCATGGGTGGTATGAATGCCCGCAAGGCCAATCAGGCCCAAAACCAGCCCGCCACAAAATCCCCATCCCCAAAACGTCATTGGCAAACTCAGTTGCCCGGTGACCAACTTTTTCAACACAGCACTATCCCTTTTTAATTATCTCTGTACGTTAATGCTTTTATCATCCGTTATCCTGGACGGTATAGCGAATTTTACCTGTGCCTCATGGGTTTAAAAAACTACCCTAAATGAGGTGTCGGGCTCCTGTCAGGTTGGTGTCGCCTGCCTGTCGTGCCGCTATGAGAAAAGATGTGCAAGACTGTTCCTATCCCATATCTACGAGGCAACAGCAATGAGTACGAGTGAAAAAATTAAAGCCTACCGGCTCAAAAATGCATGGTCACAGGAGCAGTTGGCGCAACTGGCTTCTCTGTCGGTGAGAACGGTACAGCGCATTGAAAATGGGCACACGCCGGGGCTTGAAACCATCAGCGCGTTGGCCTCGGTATTTAACGTTACGGTCTCGGCGCTTTCGGAAGAGACGCAGGCAGCAAGCGAGGCGCTGGATACGCGGATCCACGATGCCAGACAACGGGTACAGGAGGAGGCACGCTTCTACCGCACTCTGACCATTGCCACGCTGGTCTGTGCCGGGCTGATGGCGGTGAACTACTTTTACTCGCCTGGCAGCTATTGGTCGCTGATAGTGGCCCTAATCTGGGGTTCACTTATCGCCTTTCGCGGACTGAGAACCTTTGTCCTCCGGGAGCGCATTGCCCAATGGCAGCACAACCGAATGCAGCGGCTGTTACGTGAAAAAAATGCCACATCGACGCCGGATAAACCACATGCCGATAGCGACGCTAATTCATGATGTCATGAGCGATGGCCGGATAAGGTGTTCACGCAACCGTCCGGCAATTCGCCTCAGAAGCGCTATGCCAATTGATAGGGAAAGAGATGAACAACATTGCTGGCTAGCGGGAAGAGCCCCAGGCTTTCGGTTCGTTTTCGAGCCTCTTCCAGCGGCAGCCCGGCAATCGGTTCGCGCCCACCCCAGATAAGCAGGCCTTTGTTGGCATAGTCAGCCATGACTTCCACCGTTTTGCCGTTGTTAAGTGCGATCAGTAGCTTGTTCTCTTTCACATGGTGCAGGGCACCATCAGCGCCGGCAATAAACAGCACAATACCGACGCCCGAAGTGGAATTATTTTCATGATGCGGGGGAGATAATCACGCCATTCGATGCCACCGGCATGACGTTCAGCGTTGAAAACGCGGTCTCCGTCGAGGAGGCAGAGGGCATCCGCCCGCCCCAGATATGGATACCATCTGGAATTTCCGCCGGTAACGGCTGCTGGCTTTCTGCCAGTTCAAGCGTCTTGCCGTTATCAAACTCAACCACAATACTGCCGCCTTGCTGCAACGCTAAGCCGCCCTTCTGGTCGATGAGATAGAGGTTCATACCATCCCCTTATTCAGCAGCAGATACACCGCGATCATCGCCACGATGTTCACTATCACGCTGATAATAAAATAGGTTTTAAACGGCTGTTTTTGCGTTTTATGGCGAAAAACCTGCTGCCCCAGCAGCGCGCCAGGCCAACCGCCCACCACGCCAAACGTTAGCAGCGTGGCCTCCGGCACTCTACGCCAGCCCTGACGAGCCGCCAGTTTATCGGCGCCGTAAATCACCAACGTCAGAACATTAGCCAGCAGGAACCACGCCACAGTCGGATAGGGGGTAAAAATGCTGGCAAGAGCCGCCAGCACCAGCAGTAAATAACAAAAGCGATTGAGATTCATCGTCGTCAGTACAAGGTTATTTAACGTATCGAACGCGTATTATACCCAGAAGGTTGGGGTTACTTGTTCTGATAAAGATCCCAGCGGTTACCGTAGAGGTCTTCGAAGACCACCACCGTACCGTATTCTTCTTCTCGCGGTTCCTCGCAGAACGTGACACCTTTCGCCTTCATGGCGTGGTAATCACGCCAGAAATCATCGGTTTGCAGGAACAGAAACACCCGCCCACCGCACTGGTTACCGATAAAGCTCTCCTGCCGCTCGTTCGAGGCACGCGCCAGCAGCAAATTACAGTCGCTTTCCGGGTTTGGCGAGACCACCACCCACCGTTTTCCCGGCTGCGGCGTATCTTCAACCAGCGTAAAGCCCAGTTTGTCGGTGTAGTACTCAATGGCGCGGTCGTAATCATCGACCACAATAGCCACGTGCCCCATGCATCGTTTCTGCGTTCTCATTTTTGCTCCATCAGAGTGTCGTTACCCTTTTATCATAAATGAATTTTATTCACCTTCTCAGCATCCCCTGCTTCAGCACTATGAACTTCTCTCATGTTGCAATGAAATTAAGTCGCTTTCCCTCTTCCACCGCCTCTGGCATAAATTATCAACATTAACTTATCGGCAACATTAAGACTGCTGAATGAGCAAACCAGAGCACAAACTCTGGGTACCAGGACGTGATTTTAATTTTCATTTCAGCACTCGGGATGCAAGACGCGATGAACAAAGACTTTACCTTTACGATTAAAAGCAGCCGTTTCGACGAGAACTATAACCCGGCGGAAAATACGCGCATTACCACCAACTTCGCAAACTTGGCCCGTGGGGAAAACCGTCAGGAGAACCTGCGCAACACGCTGAAGATGATTGACAATCGTTTCAATACCTTAGCGCATTGGGATAACCCGAAAGGCGATCGCTATGCCGTTGAGCTGGAGATTATTTCCGTCGAAATGAATATCGATGCGGACGGGAAAACTAACGCCTTCCCGGCCATCGAAATTTTGAAAACGCATATTGTTGATAAGCAAACCAACGAGCGTATCGAAGGGATTGTCGGCAATAACTTCTCATCCTACGTGCGGGATTATGACTTCAGCGTCCTGCTGTTAGAACATAATAAAAACCGTACAGAATTTAACATCCCGGATACCTTCGGCGACCTGCACGGCAATATCTTTAAGCTGTTTGCCCACTCCGCAGAGTACAAAGCGAACTTTAAAAAAGCGCCGGTCATCTGCCTGAGCGTGTCCAGCAAAGACGTCTACCGTCGTACCGGCAATGAACATCCGGTGCTGGGCATAGAATATCAGCCGAGCAGCGCGTCACTGACCGAGCAGTACTTCGGCAAAATGGGCCTGAAGGTGCGCTATTTCATGCCAAAAAACAGCGTCGCACCGCTGGCCTTCTTCTTCTCCGGCGATCTGCTGGCGGATTACACCAGCCTAGAGCTTATCAGCACCATCAGCACCATGGAGACGTTCCAGAAGATTTATCGCCCGGAAATTTACAATGCCAACTCAGCGGCAGGCCTGTGCTATCAGCCAGATCTGAACCAGCAGGATCACTCATTAACCAAGATTGTTTACGACCGCGAAGAGCGTAGCCGGTTAGCGATTGAGCAGGGCAAATTTACCGAAGAGCACTTTATTAAGCCTTACCAGAACATTCTTGAGCAATGGTCCGCAAGCTACGCTCTTTGATTAACGAAAAATACCAGGTTATCGAATATGAAAACATTGCTCCCTACTTCCACCGCCGGCAGCCTGCCAAAACCTTCCTGGCTGGCGCAGCCCGAGACGCTATGGTCTCCGTGGAAACTGCAGAACGACGAGTTAATTGAAGGGAAACAGGATGCGCTGCGTCTTTCCCTGCAGGAACAGCTGCTGGCCGGTATCGATATCGTCAGCGACGGCGAACAGACCCGTCAGCACTTCGTTACTACCTTTATTGAGCACCTGAGCGGCGTCGATTTTGAAAAACGCGAGATCGTAAAAATTCGTAATCGCTACGATGCCAGCGTACCGACGGTAGTTGGTGAAGTGGCGCGTCAGAAACCGGTCTTTGTTGAAGACGCACGCTACCTGCGTCAGCTCACTAAGCAGCCTATCAAATGGGCGCTGCCGGGGCCGATGACCATGATTGATACGCTGTACGACAACCACTACAAAAGCCGCGAAAAGCTGGCGTGGGAATTTGCCAAAATCCTTAACCAGGAAGCCCGTGAATTAGAAGCCGCTGGCGTCGATATCATCCAGTTCGATGAGCCAGCGTTTAACGTCTTCTTTGATGAGGTCAACGACTGGGGTATCGCCGCCTTAGAGCGCGCCGTTGAAGGGCTGAAATGCGAAACCGCAGTACATATTTGCTACGGCTACGGCATTAAAGCCAACACCGACTGGAAAAAGACGCTGGGTTCAGAGTGGCGTCAGTACGAAGAAGCGTTCCCGAAACTGCAGTCGTCGAATATCGATATTATCTCGCTGGAGTGCCATAACTCTCGCGTACCGATGGATCTGCTGGAGCTGATTCGCGGTAAAAAGGTAATGGTTGGGGCCATTGACGTGGCAAACCATGCGATTGAAACGCCTGAAGAAGTAGCCAACACGCTGCGAAAAGCCCTGCAGTTTGTCGATGCAGAGAACCTCTACCCGTCAACCAACTGCGGCATGGCGCCACTGCCTCGCCAGGTAGCACGTGGCAAGCTCAAGGCATTGAACGCGGGGGCCGAGATCATCCGTAAAGAGATTCTGGGCCGAAAACCGCCTCTGGCATAGAAATAAAAAAACCGCGATGAACGCGGTTTTTGGTCTTATAGGGCCGGGGATTACAGTACCTGGCCCAGCGTTTGACGCAGGTGCGCACCGGAACCCAGCAGCCCCGGATTGTCGTGGACAATCAGGTAGACCGGGATTGGGTGAACGTAATCTTTAAAGCGGCCCTTATCTTCAAACCCGCCGCGGAAGCCGGAGGCTTTGAAGAACTCGAGGAAGCGCGGCACGATGCCACCGGCGATATAGACGCCGCCAAAGGTGCCCAGGGTTAACGCCAGGTCGCCGCCAAAGCGGCCCATGATGACGCAGAACAGTGACAGCGCGCGGCGGCAGTCGGTGCAGGTATCAGCCAGCGCGCGTTCGGTAATATCCTTCGGCTTGTAGTTTTCCGGCACGCGGTTGTCGGACTTCACAATGGCCCGATAGAGGTTGATAAGGCCAGGGCCGGAGAGCACGCGCTCGGCGGAAACGTGGCCAATTTCTTCGCGCAGCACTTCAAGGATAATCCCCTCTTCTTCGCTGTTCGGCGCGAAGTCAACGTGGCCGCCTTCGCCCGGCAGGCTGACCCAGCGCTTGTCGACGTGAACCAGATGCGCCACGCCAAGGCCGGTGCCCGCGCCGTAAACGGCGATCGGTTTGCCTTCAACCGGCTCGGTGCCGCCGAACTGGATCAGATGCTCTTTTTTCAGCATCGGAATCGCCATGGAGACCGCGGTGAAGTCGTTGATAATTTCCAGATGCGAGAAACCGAGGTTTTTCTTCATTTCCGCAATCGAGAACTGCCAGGTGTGGTTGGTCATCGCCACCCAGTCACCGGTAATCGGGCAGGCAATCGCGATACAGCCGTCTTCGACCGACACATTATGCTCGTCGAGATAGACGCGGACAACGGCTTCCAGGCTTGGATAATCCAGGCCGGAATAGGTTTTCGCCTGCGAAATTTCACCGCTGGCTAAATCGCACAATGCCAGACGCGCATTGGTGCCCCCAACATCACCCACTAAAGCAAACTTTGTCATTCCGTTACGGCTCCGCTAAAGTCAGAATAAATCTTTGTCACACTGTAAATTCAAGGCGCTTTCACGACAATGACGTTTGTGTGAGCACCCCAGGATTATCGATCCCGGTCACATTTTTTGCCTCATTCTTATCAGATGCAAAGGCCGGATGCGCTATCGCGCCGTATCGTTTCAGCATCATTTGCGCTGAACGTAAACGCCGGAAAATGCAAAGTAACCTCAGCATTCAGTCAAAAGGATAAAAACATGCTCCACCCGCGAGCCAGAACGATGTTGTTGCTCTCTATTCCCGCGGTGCTGATCGGTATCGCCTCGAGCCTGCTTTTAATTGTGGTGATGAAAATTGCCGCCGTGCTGCAACATCTGCTGTGGCGCAATCTGCCCGCGACGTTCGGCGTGGCCTTTGACTCCCCTTTTTGGATAATCCTGATGCTGACCCTGACCGGCATCGCCGTCGGTCTGGTCATTCGCTATAGCCCCGGTCATGCCGGGCCGGATCCGGCCAGCGAACCGTTAATTGGCGCGGCAGTTCCCCCTTCACATCTACCGGGACTGGTCATTGCGTTAATTATCGGCCTGGCGGGCGGGGTTAGCCTCGGCCCTGAGCACCCGATTATGTCGGTGAACATCGCGCTGGCGGTTGCGTTGGGCGCACGCTTCTTCCCGCGTGTCAGCTCGCTGGACTGGACCATTCTCGCCGCAGCGGGCACCATCGGCGCACTGTTTGGCACTCCGGTTGCCGCCGCGCTGATTTTCACCCAGACGTTAACCAGCAATAACGAATCACCGCTGTGGGACCGCCTGTTTGCGCCGCTGCTGGCCGCCGCCGCCGGGGCATTAACCACCGGCGTATTCTTTCATCCGCAGTTTTCACTGCCGATTGAGCATTACCAGACGCTGCGCATCGTCGATATTTTCAGCGGGGCGATTGTCGCCGTCTTTGCTATCGCCGTCGGTATGGTCGCCGTCTGGTGCCTGCCGCATCTGCACGCGCTGATGCACCGATTGAAACATCCGGTATTGATCCTCGGCGTCGGCGGTTTTGTGCTGGGGATTATCGGCACCGTTGGCGGGCCAATCACCCTGTTTAAAGGGCTGGATGAGATGCAGCGGTTGACCGCAGGTCAGAGCTTCGGCGCAGGCGACTATATGCTGTTTGCGCTCAGCAAGCTGGCGGCGCTGGTCGTGGCTGCCGCCTGCGGCTTCCGAGGAGGGCGCATCTTCCCGGCGGTATTTGTCGCGGTGGCGCTGGGGCTGATGCTGCACGCGCACGTGGATGCCGTTCCGGCGGCGATTACCGTCTCCTGCGCTATTCTGGGGCTGGTGTTAGTGGTCACTCGCGATGCCTGGCTGAGCCTGTTTATGGCTGCCGTGGTGGTGCCAGATACCACGCTGCTGCCGCTGCTGTGCATCGTGATGCTCCCCGCCTGGCTCCTGCTGGCGGGGAAACCCACAATGATGGTGCCGCGCAAACGTAAGGATTAATGGCTGTTGTTACGCGCCTCTAGCGCCTGGGTGACCGCTTTTAACAGCGGCGGAATATCCATTTTCGGCAGCATCACCTCAAGCAGGGTCAGCCTGTCCCGGTGGGCGGCGCGCGCCAGCGCGTCGCTAAGCTGCGAGACGTTGCTCACTTTCCAGCATTCGGCCTGGCAATCCAGGTTGAGTGCTTGCGGCAGTTGGGTCCAGTTCCATAGGCTAATATCGTTATAGCGTTCTTCCGGGCCATGAATAGCCCGTTCGACCGTGTAGCCTTCATTATTCAGCAGCAGAATCAACGGCTTCAGCCCATCGCGCAGCATTGAGCTGAGCTCCTGAATCGTCAGCTGCGCGGCCCCGTCACCCACCACCAGCACCACGCGCCGCTCCGGCTGCGAGGTTTGCGCGCCAAACGCGGCTGGCAGCGTGTAGCCAATCGATCCCCACAGCGGCTGCACGATCAGGCTGGCCCCCTGCGGGAGCGTCAGGTCAGCAAGCCCGAATGCCGCCGTCCCCTGGTCACCCAGTATAATATCGTGCGGCATCAGATATTTATCCAGAGTTTGCCAGAAATGGCGCTGGGTTAGCTGACCGGTATCCGCCGCCGTCGTTTTCTGCGCCCGAGGGGGCTGAATTTGCCACTGCGCGGAAAAGTCACGGCTCAGCGCAATAAGCGCATTCACCGCCTCCTGCATGCCTATCCCGCTAAACCAGCGTTTCCCTACCCGCGCGGCAAAAGGCTGGATTTCAATCGATTTTTCTGCCGGAATCTGGTGGGTAAAGCCCGCCGTGATCGTGTCAGTAAAACAGGTGCCGATGCAAAAAATAACCTCCGCATCTTCTATTGCGGCTCGCGTTTCCGGCTGGCTGGCTCCACCGCTGTAAGTGCCCACAAACCCAGCATGCGTCTCATTAAATAGCCCTTTGCCCATCAGCATGGTCGCGTGAGGGATCGGTAGCGCATCCATCCATTTGTTTAGCGTCGATTGCAGACCAAAGCGTAGGGCAAGCACATCGGCCAGCAGCGAGACACGGCGGCGGTCATTCAACAACGCGCGGGCGTGCGAAACAAAATCGGTCAGTTCAGTCGAGTCAACCGGCGTAGGTTTTGCCGTGAGAGCGTTTACAGGAGGAGAGGTTGGCAGCGCGGCGATATCCGCAGGCAACAGCAGATAGCCAGGACGGCTGTAGTGCAGAATATCGCGCAGCACGCGGTCAATTTCATCGCGGGCGTTAGCGGCATCCAGCACGCCCTGCGCTACCGAGATAGGCGCGCTCATCTGGCGAAAACGATCGAAATTGCCATCACCCAACGTGTGGTGTAAACACTCACGTCGCTGCTGAGCACCGGTACAGGGGGCACCGACAATATGCAGAACAGGAACGTGTTCAGCAAAGCTCCCCGCTACCCCGTTCAGCGCACTCAGTTCACCGACGCCGAAGGTGGTGAGCAGCGCGCCGCAGCCCTGCATCCGCGCGTAGCCATCGGCGGCGTAGGCGGCGTTGAGTTCGTTCGCGCAGCCGACCCAGCGAATCTGTCGGTGCGCGATAACATGGTCGAGGAACTGGAGGTTGTAGTCTCCGGGGACGCCAAACAGGTGGTCAACGCCACAGTCGGCGAGGCGGTCAAGCAGATAATCTGCCACGGTATAGGACGTTGTCATCATGCACCTCCTCCAGTCAGTATTCTTTGAGTATTGAGGAAGTGTTAAGGCTGTCCAGATTTCGTCAAAAAGTCCCCTGGAAAGCAATTTTTACAGATTTCAGGAGTGTACGAGTCGGTGGACATTCGCTAGTGTAAGCGTATACACAACCGGATAATCTGGAGGACACAATGGTTTACAAGGCAAGCCCGACGCGTTATGAGACCATGACGTTTCAGCGCTGCGGCAATAGCGGCCTCAAGCTGCCGGCCGTTTCGTTGGGGCTGTGGCACAACTTTGGCGATGAAACGCGAGTAGAAAACAGCCGCCAACTGCTGCAACACGCGTTCGACCTTGGGATCACCCATTTCGATCTCGCCAACAACTACGGGCCGCCTCCAGGCTCTGCTGAAAGCAACTTTGGCCGCATCCTGCGGGAAAATTTCCTGCCTTACCGCGATGAGCTGATTATCTCCAGCAAAGCCGGTTATACCATGTGGGACGGGCCGTATGGCGACTGGGGTTCACGTAAATATCTGATTTCAAGCCTCGATCAGAGTCTGAAGCGGATGGGGCTTGAGTACGTCGATATCTTCTATCACCACCGCCCGGACCCGGAAACGCCGCTGCTGGAAACCATGCGAGCGTTGGATCATATCGTTCGTCAGGGCAAGGCACTGTACATCGGGCTTTCCAACTACCCGGCCGAACTGGCAAGTCAGGCTATTGCGATGCTGAACGACCTCGGTACGCCGTGTCTTATTCACCAGCCGAAGTATTCAATGCTTGAGCGAAGCCCTGAAAATGGCCTGCTTCAGGTACTCCAGCAGGAAGGCGTCGGCTGTATCGCCTTCTCACCGTTAGCGGGCGGGCAACTGACCGATCGTTACCTGCACGGCATTCCGGCAGACTCCCGTGCCGCTAGCGGCAGCATCTTCCTGAAGCCAGAGCAGTTGACCGACGGCAAGCTGGAAGCCGTACGCCAGCTTAACGCTATCGCAGAGCAGCGTGGTCAGAAGCTATCGCAGATGGCGCTGGCGTGGGTTTTACGCCAACAGGCGGTGACGTCGGTGTTGATTGGTGCCAGCAAAACCGCGCAGCTTGATGATGCAGTGGGCATGCTGAGCAATCGGCATTTCAGCGCTGAGGAAAGCGAAACCATCGATAGTATTCTGCGCAGTATAAAATAACGGCGACTTTAGCAAAAAGTGCTCTCTCCTGACGATTTAAGAGTTACCCCAATAATCGCGGCATTTACCGAATTGTAATATTGCGTTAACAGGCCTTACAGGCCACGATCGTATAGGAGAGAAGTATGTTCAGGTCACTGATTCTGGCGGCAGTGTTGATGGCATCGGCCCCGATGTTCGCGAATGCTGGTGAAATCACCCTGCTGCCATCCGTAAAATTACAAATTGGCGATCGCGATAATTACGGTAATTACTGGGACGGCGGTCGCTGGCGCGATCGTGATTACTGGCATCGTAACTGGTATCACCGCGATAACGGCTGGCACCGCGGTTGGGATAACCGCAAAGCCTATGAGCGCGGCTATCGTGAAGGCTGGAGCGACCGCGACGATCATCGTGGGCGCGGTCGTGGCCATGGACACGGGCATCATCACTGATACTTTCCCGGAGTCGCTGCGCTCGTCCGGGCTACACATCAAAAGTAGCCCGGACAAGCGGGTTTATTACATCAACGTTCCCAGCAGCAGCCACCCATTCAGCGCTACCACAATCGCCACAATCACCCAGCCAATCCGTTTAATCCACAGCGTGTTGACCAGTTCGCCCATCAACTGACGATTGCTGGTGAAAATCAGCAACGGCACCAGCGCCAGCGCGATGCCGAAGCTTAGCAGCACCTGGCTCATCACCAGAATACGCGTTGGGTCGAGCCCCATCAGAATCACAATAAATGACGGCAGCATCGTCACCGCACGACGGAACCACAGCGGAATGTGGAAGCGAATAAAGCCCTGCATCACCACCTGACCTGCCAGCGTCCCAACCACCGTGGAGGAGAGCCCCGCCGCCACCAGACTCAGGCCGAAGATAGTTGCTGCCGCATGGCTCAGCAACGGTTCGAGGGTGAGATATGCCTCATCAAGGTCGGCAATGCCGGTGTGACCGTGGAAGTGGAACGCCGCTGCCGCCGTCGCCATCATCGCCAGGTTCACAAAACCAGCAATGGTCATGGCGATCGCCACATCCCAGCGCGTGGCGTGATAGCGCTCTTTGGCGCTGCCGCCATGCAGATGCTGAGTCAGAGATGAGTGCAGATAAATAACGTGCGGCATGATAGTCGCACCCAGCACGCCCGCCGCGAGGAACACCGCTTCGGAGTTAGGCAGCGACGGAATAATCATCCCTTTCGCGAGCGGTGCCATCTGTGGCTGGGAAAAAACCAGCTCAACGATATAGGCTGCCGCCACAAATAGCAGCAGGCCGCCAATCACTTTTTCCAGCGGCTTTTGCCCACGGCGCTGCAGCATCAGAATCAGGTAGGTGGCAACCCCCGTCAGCACCGCACCTTGCAGCAGCGAAACGCCGAGAATCAGCTTAAAGCCGATTGCTGCACCGATAAATTCTGCCAGATCGGTTGCCATAGCGATGATTTCCGCCTGCACCCAGTAAAACCAGACCACCGGGCGCGGATAATGGTCGCGAATCTGCTCCGCCAGGTTTTTCCCCGTGGCAATGCCGAGCTTCGCGGACAGCACCTGAATCAGCATCGCCATCAGGTTCGCCCAGACGACAACCCACAACAACTGATAGCCGAAGCTCGCCCCTGCCTGAATGTTGGTGGCAAAGTTGCCGGGATCGATGTAGCCGATGGCGGCAATAAATGCGGGCCCCATCAGCGCTAGCCGCATACGGCGCGCTGCACGACCGGTGTTACTCTCAACGCGACTGTTTGTCATGGTCTGCCTCAAAAACATAGCCTTTGCTATGTTTCAGGCTAACAGAATGCGAATGATTATCAAGTTCATTTGTAAAAGATGATAATGATTGCTCTGATAGCCGGAATCAATCGCCAGACTGGAGGTTGCGGGGGTTTGGTGTACGCTTAAGATGAGAGTAGTACAACAAGGGAACTTTTCATACATTTACTTAACATCACAAAAATGTATCTTTGATCACTAATTTTGAGTTTGCTCACAGGAACTAAATATAGTGGGATGGAGATCTCGTTTTATTTAATGATGTTACATAGAATGTGCAAGAAAATTTAACCCGTCTCATGTTTGGAGCAAATATGGACCGCGTCTTGCATTTTGTTCTCGCGCTCGTTGTGGTAGGGATCCTGGCCTTGCTGGTCAGCACCAACCGCAAACAGATTCGCATTCGTTATGTTATTCAATTACTTGTCATTGAAGTTTTACTGGCATGGTTCTTCCTGAACTCTGACATTGGTCTGGGTTTCGTACGCGGCTTTGCCGAAATGTTCGAAAAACTGCTTGGTTTTGCGAACAACGGGACCGACTTCGTCTTCGGCAGCATGAACGATAAAGGTCTGGCCTTCTTCTTCCTGAAGGTGCTCTGCCCTATCGTCTTCATCTCCGCGCTGATCGGTATTCTGCAGCATATCCGTATTCTGCCGATTATCATTCGTGCGATTGGTACTGTGCTGTCTAAAATCAACGGCATGGGTAAACTGGAATCTTTCAACGCCGTCAGCTCCCTGATTCTGGGCCAGTCTGAAAACTTCATCGCTTATAAAGATATCCTCGGCAAAATGTCCCGTAACCGCATGTACACCATGTCGGCCACGGCGATGTCTACCGTTTCCATGTCTATCGTGGGCGCCTACATGACCATGCTGGAGCCGAAGTTCGTTGTTGCGGCGCTGGTACTGAACATGTTCAGCACCTTTATCGTTCTGTCGCTGATCAACCCGTACCGCGTGGATGCTAGCGAAGAGAACATTCAGATGTCTAACCTGCACGAAGGACAGAGCTTCTTCGAAATGCTGGGTGAATACATTCTGGCAGGCTTCAAAGTTGCGATTATCGTTGCTGCCATGCTGATCGGCTTTATCGCCCTGATCGCCGCGCTGAACGCCCTGTTCGCGACCGTTACTGGTTGGTTCGGCTACAGCATCTCCTTCCAGGGCATTCTGGGTTATATCTTCTATCCTGTTGCATGGGTTATGGGTGTACCGGCAAGCGAATCCCTGCAGGTGGGTAGTATCATGGCGACCAAACTGGTTTCTAACGAATTCGTTGCCATGATGGATCTGCAGAAAGTCGCCGCTGAACTCTCCCCGCGTGCGGTCGGCATCATCTCCGTATTCCTGGTTTCCTTCGCTAACTTCTCTTCTATCGGTATCATCGCTGGCGCGATTAAAGGCCTGAACGAAGAGCAGGGTAACGTGGTTTCCCGCTTCGGTCTGAAGCTGGTGTACGGTTCTACGCTGGTGAGCGTCCTGTCCGCTTCTATCGCGGCACTGGTTCTGTAATCTACCCGCATTAAAAAAGGGCCTGTAACGTTGTTACAGGCCCTTTTTATTTATGACTCGGTCTGATAGCCAATATCGCAAAGCGGTCTTGGCTTATCAATGAGATACCCCTGCATATAGTCCACACCTAGCTCCATTAGCAGCGCCTGCTGCGCCTCGGTCTCGACATATTCCGCCACAACCTCCAGATCCTGCATCTCCGCCAGTTCGCAGATGGAACGAATAATCATCGCATCCATTGGGTTAGTGAGCACGTCACGCACAAACGCGCCGTCAATCTTGATGATATCGGCCTCAAGACGCTTCAGGCGCTCATAGTTGGCGTAGCCGGTGCCGAAGTCATCAATCGCAATCTGGCAGCCGAACTCCCGTAATCTATTGAGATTCTGAATGCTGATATCCGAGTTCGAAAACGCCTGCTCTTCGGTAATTTCAATAATGATGCGCTGAACCTTAACCCGGTAGCGTCGGAACAGCGCAATGATTTCCGCGGCGCTCTCCTTATGCATCAATGTGTAGGGCATCAGGTTGACGGAAAAACGCTGCCCCGGAAACGCCGGCAGTGAGCGGAACAGGTTTTCCAACACCTGCATGTCGAAGCGTTTGCTCAGGTTGAACTGCGTCAGGATGGGGATAAATTTATCCGGCATCACCATGCCGTTAGCATCCACCAATCGGCTGAGGATTTCATAGTACCCTTCACCCGATGGCTTCCTGATAGGCTGCGCGTAGAGGACAAAGTTTCCCCACTCCAGCGCGCTTTTAATGCGGTTGAGGAGCACAACGCGGTCGCCGGTTTCGTCAAAAGCCTCCACCTGACCGTTATCCAATTGCAAGATCTGGCTCTCTTCACCTGCCTGCTCTGCCAACCAACTGAGCTGCCCAAGCGTATGGTAGAGATTATCGTCCTGCGTACGCACCCTGCCCCACGAGATGCCATATTCCAGCGTTAAGAGCGTGTTGTTCCAGCGAATATCCTGGCGCAGCAGGAAATCCACCAGATGGTTGAGCCGCCCTTCGGTGTCTGGTCCATTTAACACCAGCAGCAGTTCATTGCCCGGCAGCTGAAACAGCTTCTCATTGCTGTCGAGCTTAGGCTGCAGCACCTGGGTGATGCTGCGCTTGCACTGGATACGCATCATCATGCCGTAGTGGCGGCTGAGGAAGTCCAGGTTCTTAATGTGCAGGCAACAGACGCTGGTTACGCCAGGAACTTTCATATAATCCTCTAGCGCTCGCAGGTTAGGCAGCCCGGTCAGCGGGTCAATCAATGCTTGCTCGTGCCACTTCTGCTTGAGATGTTTACTGCGATGGTAAATTTGCAGCATGTATTGCAGACAGACGGTAAACGAGATCAGCGCCGACAGGATAAATGAGAGCGAGTATTGGGTTTGGATACCGTGCAGGAAGTTTTTGTTGTACATCACCAGCATAAAGGCGGACAGCGTCCAGCTCATAACGATCAACGGATACGACAGCTGGCTGATACCGAAGGCGAAAAAGATAAAGATAATGGGGACGAGATAACCAGCAAAATAGCGCTCACCGAACGGTGCACAGAGGAAAAACAGCATGCAAATCAACGCGAGGAACCAGGAGATAACGAAGCATTTTCCCCTTAGCCCCGTATAGCCCGCAATGTTTTTACGCCAGAATACTCTTGCATAGTGGGTATTCAGGCACATCCGTATTGGATAATAGAATAGTTTAGTAAATATTAAGGATGCACAAACCAGCCCCTGAATATCAACAATCGCATAAATAACGGAGGTTATATTAAAATAGCTAAACATTACGGCGGGAACAATAGTCACCTCGCCCACCAAATACATCATAACCTTAGCTAATATCGGCGTCGCAAAACCAAACCAAAAAATACGTAAGCCAATATGATGAATAGCTAATCCATGACGCCAACGCCGCCCCAAAATGGAATATAGAATAAGGCTGGAAATACAGACTGCGGTTAACTGACAGAACAACAATATTAATGAATCAAAAGGTGAAAGGTGCAGCTGCCAGTAGTTGGTGGCGATAAAGCCTAGCGCCAGAGGCAGCACAGCATGGCGGCCAAACAGCATCATCAGCGCAATCATTACGCTCAGCGGTAACCATGCCAGATATACAGAGTGACCATCATAAAATGCGGTCGGAGAGATATATCGAGAAACAGGAATCATCACCAGGCTAATAACCAATGCCAGGATGAATTTCCTTATAGGGGTACTCCGTTGCACAGTCATGCGTATCTGCCGATATCCTTTATCGTACGTAGAGTGACTGCTCAAATATTATTGGTAGTTATTATTCGAAGCAAACCGAGTTGAGTAAATCCTGATCTACGCATGCCTTTTATAATATAAACGCTGTTTTTTTGTTCACATCCACAAAGCAAAAAACCCCCGCCATAGGCGAGGGTTTCGAATTTTGGTGGAGCTAAGCGGGATCGAACCGCTGACCTCTTGCATGCCATGCAAGCGCTCTCCCAGCTGAGCTATAGCCCCACATTTTCTTTACGTTCCAAACCTGATGGGAGCAGGATTTGGTGGAGCTAAGCGGGATCGAACCGCTGACCTCTTGCATGCCATGCAAGCGCTCTCCCAGCTGAGCTATAGCCCCAACGTAAAGCTGTCGTGTTGACGGGCGGCATAATATGAATTCCCTAACACAGTGTCAACGGCAAAATAGGCGAAATAGTTCTAATCGCTGAAAAAGCAGGCAAACGCGCCATATTGCTCGCCTCCTCGCAGGTTGGAGTTAAACCTGTCACGTTTTCTCATAAAACGATGCTATAACATGGACATGTAATTCCCACACTGCGACTCAGGAAATTGTATGCTCAAGGAACGAATGACGCCGGAGGAGATTGCTCATCTGACGGGATACAGCCGACAAACCATCAACAAATGGGTGCGTAAAGAGGGCTGGAAAACGTCACCCCGTCCCGGCGTTCAGGGAGGAAAAGCCCGTCTGGTACACGTTAACGACGAAGTCATGGAATTCATCCATAGCGCCCAGCGCGCCTCTGAGTCTTCGGCTCCCTATGCGGTGAACGGTAGCGACAATCCTTTCCACACGCTGCTGCTGACACTGGTTGATGAAATGACCGAGGCCGAGCAGAAACAGCTCACGTCACTGCTGCTACGCGAAGGCATTAGCGGTTTATTGCAACGTTTAGGAATTCGCGGTTAAGCACGGTCTATGAAAAAACTTCCCGCAAAAATGTCCACGGAAGAGCTGGCTGAGATGCTGGGGATGACCCGGCAGACCATCAACCGTTGGATTCGTGAAAAAAACTGGCACACCGAACCGATGCCGGGCATTAAAGGCGGCCGCGCACGGCTTATCTTTATTACCGATGAGGTGATGGATTTTCTGGTGAATACGCCGGCTTTCCGCCAGTTGCCAAACGACAATCAAATTGATGAACCCGCAGGCAGCTACACCGCACATGCTTCAGATGCGGTCTGGCGGCAAATTAGCGACGTATTGCAGAACAACATGACGCCGCTGGAACAAGAGCGCTTATGTCGGCTTTTGGCCCGTGAAGGTATTTGCGGTTTTCTGGCGCGACTTGGGCTGGGCGACCAGAACGATAAGGTATAAAAAAAGCGGGTTCCCCCGCTTTTTTCACATCTGAACGCCGATTACTGCTGACTTTCACGCTCAGCGATAAACGCCAGCGCTTTGTTGATGCGCTCGATGCTACGGGATTTACCGATCGCATGAACGGTCACGTCCAGGCCAGGTGACTGCCCTGCTCCGGTCACCGCAACGCGCAGCGGCATACCCACTTTGCCCATGCCCACTTCCAGCTCATCGGCGGTTGCCTGAATCGCGTGGTGAACGTTTTCAGCGGTCCAGTCGGTGATGGCGGAGATTTTATCACGTACCACTTCCAGCGGCTGACGCGCAACCGGACGCAGGTGTTTCTTCGCGGCGTCCGCATCGAACTCTGCAAAGTCTTCGTAGAAGTAACGGCAGCTCTGCGCCATCTCTTTCAGCGTTTTGCAGCGCTCACCCAGCAGTTTCACCAGCTCGCTCAACTGCGGACCCACGCGAGTATCAATATTTTCCTGCTCAATGTGCCACTGCAGGTGCGTCGCCACATATTCCGGCGCCATCGTATTGATATAGTGGTGGTTCAGCCACTGCAGTTTGTCAGTGTTGAACGCACTAGCGGACTTGCTGACCGCACCCAGAGAGAAGAACTCGATCATCTCTTCACGGGTGAAGATCTCCTGGTCGCCGTGGGACCAGCCCAGACGCACCAGATAGTTCAGCAGCGCTTCCGGCAGGTAGCCGTCATCGCGATACTGCATGACGCTGACCGCACCGTGACGTTTGGACAGCTTTTTGCCGTCGTCGCCGTTGATCATCGACACGTGCGCGTAAACCGGCACAGGCGCGTTCAGCGCTTTCAGGATGTTAATCTGACGCGGGGTGTTGTTGATATGGTCTTCACCGCGAACAACGTGGGTGATTTCCATATCCCAGTCATCAACAACCACGCAGAAGTTGTAGGTTGGGGAACCGTCGGTACGGCGGATGATCAGATCGTCCAGTTCCTGGTTGCTGAATTCAATTGGCCCACGGATCTGGTCGTCAAAAATAACGGAACCTTCCTGCGGGTTAGCAAAACGCACTACGCACGGCTCATCGTCAGCATGATGTTCGTGACCGTGGCGGCAGCGACCGTCGTAACGCGGCTTCTCACCGTTGGCCATCTGCTCTTCGCGCAGCGCTTCCAGACGCTCTTTGGAGCAGTAGCATTTATATGCCGTACCTGCTTCCAGCATTTCATCAATTACCGCGTTGTAGCGATCGAAACGTTTGGTCTGATAGTACGGGCCTTCATCCCACTCCAGATTCAGCCAGTTCATACCATCCATGATGGCTTCAATGGCTTCCGGCGTTGAGCGCTCGAGATCGGTGTCTTCAATACGCAGCACAAACTCACCTTTATGGTGACGTGCGAAAAGCCAGGAATAAAGAGCAGTACGAGCACCGCCGACGTGCAGATAGCCAGTCGGGCTAGGCGCGAAGCGAGTTTTGATTTTCATGAAATGGCCTTACGTTTATAAACATGCCGACAACCGGCAAATCCTGGAAATAGAAGTGGGCAATATTCTATCACTCCCACTCGGTTGTTCCCACCGCAAGCGTGTGGTTTGCATTTTTTGCATAGAATTCATACACCATAGCGTGTTTTGCGATCATATCGTCTAATTTTACGACGAACAGATAAATTATTTATAAAAGGCGTTGACTCATTTTCAACTCTCCCTATAATGCGACTCCACACAGCGGGGGTGATTAGCTCAGCTGGGAGAGCACCTCCCTTACAAGGAGGGGGTCGGCGGTTCGATCCCGTCATCACCCACCAACTACTTTATGTAGTCTCCGCCGTGTAGAGTAAGAAATTGAGAAGTGGGTGATTAGCTCAGCTGGGAGAGCACCTCCCTTACAAGGAGGGGGTCGGCGGTTCGATCCCGTCATCACCCACCACTTTCTCGCCAGCTGGATTTCTTACTAAAAATTGAAGTACCGAAGTGGGTGATTAGCTCAGCTGGGAGAGCACCTCCCTTACAAGGAGGGGGTCGGCGGTTCGATCCCGTCATCACCCACCACTTCGGGTCGTTAGCTCAGTTGGTAGAGCAGTTGACTTTTAATCAATTGGTCGCAGGTTCGAATCCTGCACGACCCACCAATGTAAAAAAGCGCCCTAAAGGCGCTTTTTTGCTATCTGCGATTTGTTCAGCTTGGCGATGTAGCCCGGCCAAGCGCAGCGCCGCCGGGAAAAGCTCAAGTCTCCCCCCATTCTGCCGATACTCCTTATATTTCTCCCAATAAGGCGTTCACCATGACCACCATCAGCGCTCCCTCTATCGCTTCACTAAAAACCACCACCAGCACTGCCGCGCCGAGCGGTAACGATGCGGCATCACAAATGGCACGTATCACCCAGCAGATCGTTAAGCTAACCCAGCAGCTTAAAGAGATTGCGGACGGCAGCGGCAGCACAGAAGAAAAGCAAAAGCAGGCCGAAATGATTCAGGAGCAGATCGCCATGCTGGAAGCACAGCTGGCGCAACTCCAGAATCAACAGGCAGAAAAAGCGCAGGAAAAACAGGAAGCCTCTTCTGCCGCCATCACCGGCGTGAACAAGCCCAGCGACGATCATCAGATTGATATTTACGTCTGATACAGCGGGTCCTGTAGCCGTTCATCCATTAGCTGCTGGCTTTGCTCCCGTACCACGTCCCACAGCGCCTGAGCCGCGGTGGAGAGCGAACGATTTTTCCGTCTCGCCAACATCAGCTGGCGCTCTACACCCGGCGACATCCGCTTCACCACTAGCGGGCTCCCCTCCGGCAACGGTAGCGCCAGCGCCGGAATAATGCTGATGCCGATGCCCGCCGTTACCATGGGGAACAGCGTCGCCGGGTGACCAATCTCCTGAACGATATTCGCCTCAATCTGATGCAACTGGAGCGCTGCATCAATCAACATACGGCTGCCGGAAGCGTAATCCTGCAGCACCAGCTTAGCCCCTTGTAGCGCCTGCCAGTCGACCTCAGGCATAACGGCAAACGGGTGATCGCTACGGCACAGCAAGAAGAACGGTTCAGAGAGCACCGTTTCGCACTGCAAATCCCCCACAACGCCGGGATCGATAACGATACCGAAATCAACGTCCCCCTGACGAATACTCTCCAGCACCCACTGCTGCGGCCGGTCGTGCAGCACAAAGCGAATGTCCGGGTACCGGCGATTGCTTTGGGCAATGCACTGCGGAATCAGATGCGCTGAAATCGTCTGGCTGGCCGCCACCCTGACCGTTCCACTTAGCTGCTGCCCGGTGCGCCCGGCTTCCCGTAGCGTGCCCTGTAGCTCATCCAGTAACCGTTCCAGGCGGGCGGCAAGCTGCTGCCCCGCTTCCGTCAGCACCACTTCACGCGTGGTGCGGTCGAGCAACCGGACGCCGGTCTGGCTCTCCAGCTCCTTTACGCTGTGGCTGACCGCCGACTGGCTCAGGCCGATTATTTCCCCTGCCCGGCTAAAACTCTTCGCCTGGGCCACCGTTACAAACACCTTCAACTGTCGCAGCGAGTAATTCATCTGTTTTATTCATGAATGGATGCAATAAATCAATTTTATTTCTCAAAAATAAAAAAGCAAAATGTGTGCATCGATCTTCAGGAGTCTTTATGAAACTTTTCCGCATTTTAGATCCGTTTACGCTGACGCTTATTGCGGTCGTCCTGCTTGCGACCTTCTTCCCAGCGCGCGGCGACTTCGTTCCCTTTTTTGAAAATCTGACCACCGCCGCTATCGCGCTGCTGTTCTTTATGCACGGCGCCAAGCTGTCGCGTGAGTCGATTATTGCCGGCGGCAGCCACTGGCGACTGCATCTGTGGGTGATGTGCAGCACCTTTGTGGTCTTCCCGGTGCTGGGCGTGCTGTTCGCCCGGTGGGCGCCGATCAACGTCGACCCACAGCTTTATGCCGGTTTCCTGTATCTGTGCATTCTGCCTGCTACCGTGCAGTCGGCCATCGCTTTTACTTCGCTGGCGGGCGGTAACGTTGCCGCCGCAGTGTGCTCTGCGTCGGCATCCAGCCTGCTGGGGATCTTCCTGTCACCGCTGCTGGTTGGCCTGGTGATGAACGTCCACGGCGCGGGCGGTAGTCTTGAGCAGGTAGGCAAAATCATGCTGCAGCTGCTGCTGCCGTTTGTGCTGGGGCACCTTTCCCGCCCGTGGACCGCGGCGTTTGTAACCAAACACAAAAAATGGATTGCCAAAACCGACCAGACCTCGATTCTACTGGTGGTCTACTCCGCCTTCAGCGAAGCGGTGGTCAACGGTATCTGGCATAAGGTAGGCGTGGGGTCACTGCTGTTTATCGTGGTGGTGAGCATCGTGCTGCTGGCGCTGGTGATTCTGATTAACACCGTGGTTGCCCGTCGGCTGGGCTTCAATAAGGCGGATGAGATTACCATTGTCTTCTGTGGGTCGAAAAAGAGTCTGGCCAACGGTATTCCGATGGCCAATATTCTCTTCCCAACCTCAGTGTTGGGGATGATGGTGCTGCCGCTGATGATCTTCCACCAGATTCAGCTGATGACCTGTGCGGTTCTGGCCCGTCGCTACAAAGCGCAGGCCGAGAAACTGCAGGCCAAAGAACAGGCCCGCGTAGGCAGCTAGCGCTTAAGGGGCTGAACCAGCTGGCTCAGCCCTTCTGTTTTGATGAGCAGCGTCAGTTGCATCAGCTCGCCAAGATGCCCGGCAGGAAACTGATCCTTCCGGGCAAACCACAGCAGATACTCTTCCGGCACGTCAATAAGCCGCCGTCCTTTGTACTTACCAAACGGCATTTCGGTGTTGGCAATCTCAATCAGCTGCGCTTTATCCACCTCAGACTCCTAACAGACGCAGCATTTCGGCTTCGTCAATCACCGCAATGCCAAGCTCCTGCGCCTTCGCCAGCTTCGAGCCAGCGGCTTCACCGGCAATCACCAGATCGGTCTTCTTCGACACGCTACCGGCAACTTTCGCCCCCAGCTCAACCAGACGCGCTTTGGCATCGTCACGGGACATTTGGCTCAGGCTGCCGGTCAGCACCACGGTTTTACCAGCAAACGGGCTATCGATCTCTTCAGCGTTGATCACCACCGGCGCAGGCCAGTTCACGCCCTCTTTCAGCAGTTGTTGAATCACGTTACGGTTGCTCTCTTCGGCAAAGAAGTTGAACACGTGATTTGCCACCACCACGCCGACGTCCGGCACCTTTTGCAGCTCTTCAATGGAAGCGGCTTCCAGTGCTTCAAGCGTACCAAAGTAGGCCGCCAGACCGGCTGCCGTTGCCTCGCCCACTTCACGAATACCTAACGCGTAGAGGAAGCGAGCGAAGGTGGTCTGTTTGGCTTTTTCCAGCGCGCTGACGACGTTTTGCGCCGATTTTGGCCCCATACGGTCAAGCCCGGTCAGCTTGCCAGCGGTCAGGGTGAAAAGATCGGCCGGAGTATGGACATACTCCTTCTCCACCAACTGGTCGATAATTTTGTCGCCCATGCCGTCGACATCAAGCGCACGACGGGAGACAAAGTGCTTGAGCGCCTCTTTACGCTGCGCACCACAGATAAGGCCACCGGTGCAGCGGGCTACGGCTTCACCTTCCACGCGCTCTACGTCAGAGTTACACACCGGGCAATGAGTCGGGAAGACGATTTCCTGCGTGTCGTCCGGGCGCTCAGAGAGCACCACGTTGACCACCTGCGGAATCACATCGCCCGCGCGGCGAATCACCACCTTGTCACCAATGCGCAGGCCAAGACGCTCGATTTCATCGGCGTTATGCAGCGTCGCGTTGCTGACCAGCACACCGGCTACCTGCACCGGCTCCAGGCGCGCCACTGGCGTAATCGCCCCGGTACGCCCTACCTGGAACTCCACGTCGCGCACAAAGGTCATCTGCTCCTGCGCCGGGAACTTAAACGCCACCGCCCAGCGCGGCGCGCGGGCTACGAAGCCCAGCTGTTCCTGCAACGCCAGCGAGTTCACCTTGATCACCACGCCATCGATATCAAAACCGAGCGTAGGACGATCGGTTTCAACTTTATGATAGTAAGCGAGCACTTCCTCCGGGGAGTCACAGAGCGTGACCCGGTCGCTCACCGGCAGCCCCCATTCTTTAAACTGCAGCAAACGCCCCAGATGGGTATCCGGCAGTTCGCCCCCTTCCAGCACACCCACGCCGTAGCAGAAGAAAGTGAGCGGTCGCTTCGCGGTAATCCGCGGGTCAAGCTGACGCAGCGAGCCAGCGGCGGCGTTACGCGGGTTAGCGAACACTTTGTTACCGGTGCGACGGGCTTCGTCGTTGATTTTTTCAAACCCGGCCTGCGGCATAAACACTTCACCGCGCACTTCCAGACGGGCCGGAATGTTCTCTCCGCGCAGCTTCAGCGGAATAGCGCGAATAGTACGGACATTCGAGGTGATATCTTCGCCGGTGGTGCCGTCACCGCGCGTCGCCGCGCTGACGAACACGCCGTTTTCATAGAGGATGCTGACCGCCAGGCCGTCCAGCTTTAGCTCACAGCACCAGGTCAGTTTATCCGTACTCTTGAGACGGTCCTGGACGCGCTTGTTAAAGGCAAGGAAGCTCTCTTCGTCAAAGACGTTGTCCAGCGACAGCATCGGCACTTCATGGCGAATCTGGCTGAACGCCGCCAGCGGATCGGCGCCGACCCGCTGCGTGGGCGAGTCGGAGGTAATCAGCTCCGGGTGCTGCGCTTCCAGCTCGCGCAGTTCGCGCATCAGACGGTCATACTCCGCGTCCGGCAGTTCCGGGGTATCTAAAACATGATACAGATATTCATGATGGCGAAGCGTCGCTCGCAGTTCATTCAGTTGTTGTTCTATAGGTTGCATATCACACCATCAATGATAAAAAACCCCCGACAGGCGGGGGTTCAGGAAAGATTGGAAACGCGCGAGCCTATCAGGCGTTGGCGTCTTTAACTTCGCGGATGCGGTCCTGATACTCACGCAGTTTTTGCGGGGTCATCATGCGGCGCTGGTCGTCCAGCACTACACCACCCACTTCGTCGGCAATGTACTGCGCCGACTGCAGCATCAGCTTGAAGTTTTGCAGCTCATCGCCGTAGGACGGCACCTGCATGAAAATGGTCACGCCAGTGGTTTCCATCTCGCCCATCGTTTCCGGGTCAAAGGTGCCTGGCTTGAGCATATTGGCCAGGCTAAACAACGCCGGTCCACTGCCGTCCGGGCTAAGATGACGATGGAAAATATTCATATCACCAAATTTAAACCCGGCCTGCTGAATGCTATTCAACAACAGTTCGCCGTTAATCTGCGTACCCTGATGCGCGGAGACGTTCATGACGATAACCGTCTCTTTACGCTCTTTTTTCTCAGGCTGAGGAGGTTCAGGCGCTGGCTGTGCGGCAACCGGTTCTGGCTGCACCGGCTGAGCGACTGGCGCTTCTACCGGCTGCGGAGCCTGAGGCGCTACAGGCTGCTGAGCAACATGCTGCGGCGCTTGAGCTACCGGCTGAGGTTCGACAACCGGCGGACGCGGAGGCTGCTGAACAGGCTGCGGCGGCGGTACCGGCGCGGGCTGTGCAGGCTGATAAGGCTGTTGCACATGCGGTTGCTGTACCGGCTCTGGCGCACGCGCAGGCTGAGGCGCCTGACGCTCATAAGGCGGCTGGTACTGGTGTTGAGGCGCGTGACGAGGGGCTTCATGCTCCCCAGTTGCCCCAGGGGCGTGATTGACCTTGTGGACCCGAACTTCACCCACGCCTTCAACATTGTCATCAGCATCGTCTTCCGACTCATCGTCGGCATCACGAGACTTCATTCGCTTCATTGGTCGATCGCGGAACATCGATGAACGCTCTTTACGGCTCGTCCAGAAACCATGAACCAGTAAAGCAAGTATGGCGATCGCGCCAACAATGATTAATATCAGACGCAAATCCTGCATCATTATATTCTCTGTTGTTCTAACACCTTGCCACCACGGCAAACATTTACTCACTAAGAGTATTTGCCCATCACGTCAAGTGCAAGTGTGCACATGACATTCACCGCATAAAGATGCGTTAAATCGTACTTTTTGCTGTTTTTTCGAACATTTCCTAACTGGTCATTGTCCAACAACCCGATAATATATAGTCGTCTTTTCAATGTAGTCCGTAAAAGGAGCTTCACCTGACCATGGTTTCATCGTCCACCCCTGCCGCACGTAGCGGCGTCTACTATTTCTCTCAGGGCTGGAAACTGATCGGCTTGCCGGGCATCCGCCGATTCGTCATCTTACCGCTGTTGGTCAATATCATCCTGATGGGCGGCGCCTTCTGGTGGCTGTTCAGCAAGCTGGAAAGCTGGATCCCATCCTTAATGAATCGTATCCCCGACTGGCTGCAGTGGCTGAGCTATCTACTCTGGCCGGTGGTGGTGATTTCAATTCTGCTGGTGTTTGGCTACTTCTTCTCGACCATTGCCAACTGGATTGCCGCGCCGTTCAACGGCCTGCTGGCAGAACAGCTGGAAGCGCGCTTAACCGGCGCGACGCCGCCGGATACTGGAGTGGTTGGCATCATGAAAGATCTGCCGCGCATCATGAAGCGTGAATGGCAGAAGCTGGCATGGTATCTGCCGCGCGCGATTGTACTGTTCCTGCTGTACTTTATTCCGGGCATTGGTCAGACGGTCGCGCCGGTGCTGTGGTTCCTGTTCAGCGCGTGGATGCTGGCTATCCAGTACTGCGACTACCCGTTCGACAACCATAAAGTACCGTTTAAAACCATGCGCCAGGCCCTGCGAACTCGCAAAGTCACCAATATGCAGTTCGGGTCGCTAGTGAGTCTGTTTACCCTGATTCCGGTGCTGAATCTGGTAATTATTCCGGTCGCCATCTGCGGCGCAACGGCGATGTGGGTTGACTGCTATCGCGACAAACACGCCATGTGGAAGTAATCACCTCTCCAGGCGGGGCTTATGCCCTGCCTTATTCCATCCCGCTTGCCATTATTTCCCTTCAGTATATAGATATGCGAAATCCTTACTTCCGCAGAATCTTTAAGCAGGTATGCTGGACCAGTACCCCAAATTTCATACAGTTAAGGATAGGCCATGAGTAAGATTTTTGAAGATAACTCCCTGACTATCGGTCATACACCACTGGTACGACTGAACCGCATCGGTAACGGGCGCATTCTGGCGAAGGTTGAGTCACGTAACCCAAGCTTCAGCGTCAAATGCCGTATCGGTGCCAATATGATTTGGGATGCCGAAAAACGCGGCGTGCTGAAGCCTGGCATCGAACTGGTTGAGCCAACCAGCGGTAACACCGGTATCGCTCTGGCCTATGTCGCTGCCGCACGTGGTTATAAGCTGACGCTGACCATGCCGGAAACCATGAGTGTTGAACGCCGTAAGCTGCTGAAAGCACTTGGCGCGAACCTGGTACTGACCGAAGGCGCGAAAGGCATGAAAGGCGCGATTCAGAAAGCCGAAGAGATTGTTGCCAGCAACCCGGAAAAATTCCTGCTGCTGCAGCAGTTCAGCAACCCGGCTAACCCGGAAATTCACGAAAAGACCACCGGCCCGGAAATCTGGGAAGATACCGACGGTCAGGTTGACGTATTCATTGCGGGCGTCGGCACCGGCGGTACGCTGACCGGCGTAACGCGCTACATTAAAAATACCAAAGGCAAAACAGATCTGATCTCGGTCGCCGTTGAGCCAACCGACTCTCCGGTTATCGCCCAGGCGCTGGCGGGTGAAGAACTGAAGCCAGGCCCACATAAGATTCAGGGGATCGGCGCAGGTTTCATCCCTGGCAACCTTGATCTGAAGCTGATCGATAAAGTCGTCGCCATCACCAACGAAGAAGCTATCTCCACGGCGCGTCGCCTGATGGAAGAAGAAGGCATTCTGGCGGGTATCTCTTCCGGTGCCGCGGTTGCCGCAGCATTGAAACTCCAGGAAGATGAAACCTTTACCAATAAGAATATTGTGGTTATCCTACCGTCTTCGGGTGAGCGTTATTTAAGCACGGCGCTGTTCGCAGATCTCTTCACCGAGAAAGAACTGCAACAGTAATGCCAGTTGGTTAAAATCGTGTAAAAAAGCACCCAAATGGGTGCTTTTTTGTGGCATGCATCAAACTTTTACCCCCCCTGGCATTGATTCACCTCCGTAGGTCTGGTATTTAACCTCTCATATTTATTTTGAGCCGCGAAATTATTCTTAACAGGTTTTCCATAAGCTGAATCGATTTTATGATTTGGTTCAAATCCTGCTTTCACGGCATAATGTTTAATGATAAGCGAAACGTCAAAGGCCAGAAGCGTCTGCGTCGGATGGTTTGTCGCCGATGGTAGTGCTGATTTTGTGGGCGTCGCTTGATTTGTAATACAGGCTAAAGTCTATCCACCAGGCTAGACTTTAGTTCCACAACACTAAACCTATAAGTTGGGGAAATATAATGTTCCAGCAAGAAGTTACCATTACCGCTCCGAACGGTCTGCATACCCGCCCTGCTGCTCAGTTTGTTAAAGAAGCGAAAGGCTTCACTTCCGAGATCACTGTGACCTCCAACGGAAAAAGCGCTAGCGCAAAAAGCCTGTTCAAACTGCAAACTCTGGGTCTGACCCAAGGCACCGTTGTTACCCTGTCCGCAGAAGGTGAAGACGAGCAGAAAGCAGTTGAACATCTGGTTAAACTGATGGCTGAACTCGAGTAAGTTCAACGAGTTCTTTTAAATATCAGTCACAAGTAAGGTAGGGTTATGATTTCAGGCATTTTAGCATCCCCGGGTATCGCTTTCGGCAAAGCACTGCTGCTGAAAGAAGATGAAATTGTCATCGACCGGAAGAAAATTTCTGCCGATAAAGTTGAGCAGGAAGTTGAACGTTTTCTGAGCGGCCGTTCTAAAGCGTCAGCTCAGCTGGAAGCTATCAAGACTAAAGCTGGCGAAACTTTCGGTGAAGAAAAAGAAGCCATCTTCGAAGGGCACATCATGCTGCTCGAAGATGAGGAGCTGGAGCAGGAAATCATAGCCCTGATTAAAGATAAGAACATGACGGCTGACGCAGCTGCGCATGAAGTTATCGAAGGTCAGGCAACTGCCCTGGAAGAACTGGATGATGAATACCTGAAAGAACGTGCGGCTGACGTACGTGACATCGGTAAGCGCCTGCTGCGCAACATCCTGGGTCTGGCCATTATTGACCTGAGCGCCATTCAGGATGAAGTTATCCTGGTTGCCGCAGACCTGACGCCGTCCGAAACCGCACAGCTGAACCTGAAGAAGGTGCTGGGTTTCATCACTGACGTCGGTGGCCGTACTTCCCACACCTCCATCATGGCGCGTTCCCTGGAACTGCCAGCGATCGTGGGTACCGGTAGCGTCACCACTCAGGTGAAAAATGGCGACTATCTGATTCTGGATGCCGTAAACAACCAGGTTTACGTCAACCCAACTAACGAAGAAATTGAGCAACTGCGCGCCATTCAGGAGCAGGTTGCCAATGAGAAAGCCGAACTGGCTAAACTGAAAGACCTGCCGGCAATCACCCTTGATGGCCACCAGGTTGAAGTTTGCGCCAACATCGGTACCGTTCGTGATATCGACGGTGCTGAGCGTAACGGCGCTGAAGGTGTTGGTCTGTACCGCACCGAATTCCTGTTCATGGACCGCGACGCGCTGCCAACTGAAGAAGAGCAGTTTGCGGCGTACAAAGCTGTGGCTGAAGCGTGTGGCTCTCAGGCAGTCATCGTCCGTACCATGGACATCGGTGGCGACAAAGAGCTGCCGTACATGAACTTCCCGAAAGAAGAGAACCCGTTCCTGGGCTGGCGTGCCGTGCGTATCGCAATGGATCGTAAAGAGATCCTGCGTGACCAGGTTCGCGCTATCCTGCGTGCCTCTGCTTTCGGCAAACTGCGCATCATGTTCCCAATGATCATCTCTGTTGAAGAAGTGCGTGCACTGAAGAAAGAGATCGAAATCTACAAACAGGAACTGCGCGACGAAGGTAAAGCGTTTGACGAAACGATTGAGATTGGCGTGATGGTAGAAACCCCTGCCGCTGCGACTATCGCTCGTCATTTAGCCAAAGAAGTTGATTTCTTTAGTATCGGTACCAATGATTTAACGCAGTATACTCTGGCAGTTGACCGTGGTAATGATATGATTTCACATCTTTACCAGCCAATGTCACCGTCTGTCCTCACTTTGATCAAGCAAGTTATTGATGCTTCTCATGCTGAAGGCAAATGGACTGGCATGTGTGGTGAGCTTGCAGGCGACGAACGTGCTACACTTCTGTTGCTGGGTATGGGTCTGGACGAATTCTCTATGAGCGCCATTTCTATCCCACGCATTAAGAAGATTATCCGTAACACGAACTTCGAAGATGCAAAGGTTTTAGCAGAGCAAGCACTTGCTCAACCAACTACAGACGAACTGCTGGCGTTGGTGAACAAGTTCATTGAAGAAAAAACAATCTGCTAATCCACGAGATGCGGCCCAAATTACTGCTTAGGAGAAGATCATGGGTTTGTTCGATAAACTGAAATCTCTGGTTTCTGATGATAAAAAAGACACCGGAACCATTGAGATCATTGCACCGCTCTCTGGCGAAATCGTCAACATCGAAGACGTGCCGGACGTAGTGTTTGCTGAGAAAATCGTTGGCGATGGCATTGCTATCAAACCGACCGGCAACAAAATGGTTGCGCCGGTTGACGGCACCATCGGTAAAATCTTTGAAACCAACCACGCTTTCTCTATCGAATCCGATAGCGGCATCGAGCTGTTCGTTCACTTCGGTATCGATACCGTTGAACTGAAAGGCGAAGGTTTCACTCGTATCGCGGAAGAAGGCCAGCGCGTTAAAGTTGGCGATACCGTGATTGAGTTCGATCTGGCTCTGCTGGAAGAAAAAGCCAAGTCTACCCTGACTCCGGTTGTTATCTCCAACATGGACGAGATCAAAGAACTGATCAAACTGTCCGGTAGCGTAACTGTGGGTGAAACCCCAGTCATCCGCATTAAGAAGTAATGCTTAATTGCATATAGAAATGGCGCCGATTGGCGCCATTTTTTTTGCCTGTAGGCCAGGTCACAGCTGCGACGTCACCGGGCGGAAACACGGCTCGCGCATCAGAACTTTCATCCCTTCCGGCCCGCTTTCCAGCATTCGACGCTCAGAATCAGACACCAGCAGTTCACACTGATAGCCACCGGTCACGCCAAACATCGCCCGCGCGACGCAGGCATCCTCAAGGGCATCCTGCCCGCTGGTATCAAAATGCCCTACCAGACGGCCATTATGCCGAATAACCAGACGATAACACTTCATCGCACCTCCCCTGCCGGTGGCAGTATTAACTCATCACAACCGCATTGCTGCGTCCAACTCATCACTGCCAGCACCCTTTCTGCCGCCGCATGCGCGGCTGCAGCCAACGGCTGTTGCTGCACAATGCCGCTAATGAGCTCAGCACAGAACAGATCGCCCGTCCCTTTCAGGTCCGTTTCCAGACGTGGATGCTCAATCACCTCTGTCGATTCCGGCGTCACCACGGCAACCGTAATATTGTTTTCCGTCTGCCCCGGCGCGCTGGTGATCACCACCCACTTCAGCGTATCGCTGAGCATTGATTTCGCCGCCAGAATCGCTTCATCCAGCGTACGGCATGGCTTGCCGCTGAGCATTTCCAGTTCGAACACGTTCGGCGTCAGCCCCTGCGCCAGCGGCAGCAGATGAGTACGGTAGGCCTCCGGAATTTCCGCCTTCACGTAGATCCCACTGTCGACATCGCCAATCACCGGGTCGACCAGGATGCAGATATCCGGATGCGACACCTGTACCGTTTTCAGCCACTCAGCCAGCAACGCAATCTGCTCCGCGCTGCCCATATAGCCGGTGGTGACCGCTTTCAGCTCACGCAGCGCATCACGCTCGTTCAGCGCCTTCAGGTAGCCGCCGAACCACTCACCGGGAATAACGCCGCCGTAGAACGTCTCGTAGTGCGGCGTGTTGCTGAACAGCACCGTCGGCACGGCGGTCACCCGCAGACCGTGGGATTTAATCGCCGGTACCGCGATGCTGTTGCCTACGCTGCCGTAGACCACCTGTGACTGAACGGCCACGATGTCCGTCTGTAATGCCCGGTGCGTATCGTTGAAGAGCACCGACTGTATTTCACTATCCTGCCCCATCACCTTCTCCTCTGACTCTGGACAGCGGGCTAACGCCTCACTATTATCGTCATATGCTAAAATTCATTTTGTCATAGGTCAATAATGATCGACGGAAAAAGCGCCAACGAAATCTTTGACAGTATTCGTCAGCATATCACCAGCGGAGCCTTAGCGAAGGGAGAAACGCTGCCGCCGGTACGTGAACTGGCCGCCCAGCTTGGCGTTAACCGCAATACGGTGGCGTCCGCCTATAAGCGGCTGGTCACCTCCGGGCTGGCGCTGAGCCTGGGTCGTAACGGTACCGTGGTTAAAGAGACCGTCGCTCCGGTGGCGCTGGAGGGCGGTAACCCGCATACCCCGCTTACCGATCTCTCCAGCGGCAATCCCGCCACGGCACGGCTGCCAAACCTGGCTCAGTATCTCTCCCATATTAGCTGCTCACCGCGCCTGTATGGCGATACGCCGGTGTTGCCAGCGCTGGCTGACTGGGCGGCGAAGTGGATGCAGGACGCCATGCCCGCAGCGGGAGAAATCGACCTCACCAGCGGGGCAATTGATGCCATTGAGCGCCTCCTGAGCGCCCATCTGCTGCCCGGTGATAGCGTTGCCGTTGAAGACCCCTGCTTTCTGAGCAGCATCAGCATGCTGCGCTACAGCGGCTTTAGGGCCAGCCCGGTTCCCATCGACCAGGAAGGTATGCTGCCGGAAAAGCTGGAGCAGGCGCTGAGCAAAGGCGCTCGTGCGGTGATTCTGACGCCGCGCGCCCATAATCCTACCGGGTACAGCCTTAGCGCCGCCCGCGCCGCCGCTTTACAGCAAGTGTTAATCCGCTACCCGCAAACGCTGGTGATTATCGACGACCACTTTGCCCTGCTCGCCGAAGCGCCATGGCATCCGGTCATTGCGTCGCAGACGCAGCACTGGGCGGTGGTGCGCTCGATGTCAAAAACGCTGGGTCCGGACCTGCGGCTGGCCTTTGTCGCCAGCGATAAAACCACTTCGGCGAAGCTGAGGCTGCGGCTGAACGCCGGCAGCCAATGGGTCAGCCACCTGTTGCAGGATCTGGTCTACGCCTGCTTAAGCGACCCGGACTTCCAGCAATCCCTTGAGCAGACTCGCCAGTTTTACGCCGGGCAGCAACAAAAAATGGCCGAGGCGCTTCAGGCGCAAGGCGTCACCAATATTGCCCCCGGCGACGGCCTGAACTTCTGGCTGCCGCTCGCTGATTCCAGCCATGAAACGGCCTTTGCGCTCGCCAAATCCGGCTGGCTGGTGCGCGAGGGGGACGCTTTTGGCGTGCAGGCGCCAGCGCAGGGCCTGCGCATTACGCTTTCAACACTCAACGACAACGACATCAACCGGCTGGCTGGCGATATTCGTCAGGCGCTGAGCCACTAACAGGAGAACATCCGTGCGAGTCCATTTTGTTATTCATGAATCATTTGAGTCTGCGGGTGCCTACCTGCCCTGGGCTGCGACGCGCGGCCACATCGTGAGCGAGACCCATGTGTATACCGGGGAGGTGGTGCCGGAGAGCGCCGACGGTTTTGATATGCTGGTGGTCTTTGGCGGCCCGCAGTCGCCGCGCACCACGCTTGCCGAGTGCCCTTATTTTGACTCGAAAGCCGAGCAACGGCTGATTCGTCAGGCGATTGAGGTCGGGCATGTCGTGGTAGGGATCTGTCTCGGCTCGCAGCTGATTGGCGAAGCGCTAGGTGCAGAAGTGCAGCAGAGCCCGGATAAAGAGATTGGTCACTACCCGATTACGCTCACCTCAGCAGGGCTTGAACATCCGCTGTTCAGCCATTTCGGCTCACCGCTGACCGTAGGCCACTGGCATAACGATATGCCGGGCCTGACCGCAGAGACAGTGATTCTGGCCGAAAGCGCAGGCTGCCCGCGCCAAATCGTTCAGTATCGCGATAAGGTTTATGGTTTCCAGTGCCATATGGAATTTACCGCTGATGCCGTAGAAGGGTTAATTCAGCACTCCGAGCAGGAACTGGCGGAGGCCAAAGGCAAACCGTTTATCCGTTCGGTGGAGGAGATGCGCGCGCACGATTATCGCGAAATGAACCAGAAGTTATGGGAATTCCTTGATAAGCTGACCCAGTAAGGTTGAAGCATTCCCGGCGGCGCTACGCTTGGCCGGGCTACAAAACACCAAACCGTAGCCCGGACGAGGCGAAGCCGACTCCGGGGATGAGGAGAACCCATGCCAGCAACATCGCTAAAAGCCGTTATCGAAGCCTGCGACCGCGCTATCTCGCAGGAAGACTACGCCACGCTAATGGAATACTACGCCGACGACGCCACTCTGGTGGTCAAGCCGGGTATGGTCGTCAGCGGCAAAGAGAATATCCGCAAAGCGTTTATTGCCATTGCCGACTACTTTGGGCACCGGCTGGTGGTGACGCAGGGGCGAATGGAAATAATTGAAGGCGGTGATAACGCGCTGGTGATCATGGAAACTCGGCTGGATATTCCGTTGGCGGAGGGCGGTTCAACGCAGGTCACGCGCCGCGCCACCTACGTTTTTCAACAGTTTGCGGGCCGCTGGCTTTGTACCGTAGATAACTCCTACGGCACAGACCTGCTGGATAATCCCGAGATTTAAATCCCTGCGCCCTGGCTGAAGTGCTCTTCGCCAAACACGCCGGTTGAGAGGTAGCGATCGCCACGATCGCAGATGATCGCTACCACTACCGCTCCCGGGTTTTGCTCTGCCACGCGAATGGCGCCCGCCACCGCACCACCGGAACTCACACCGCAGAATACGCCTTCTTTCACCGCCAGCGCGCGCATAGTGTTTTCCGCGTCGTTCTGGTGGATATCCAGCACCTGATCGACAAGACTGGCATTGAAAATACCCGGCATATACTCTGCCGGCCAGCGGCGAATGCCCGGAATACTGCTGCCCTCTTCCGGCTGCAGACCAACGATAGTGACCGCTTTGTCCTGCTCGCGTAAAAAGCGCGACACGCCGGTAATGGTGCCGGTGGTCCCCATGCTGGAGACGAAATGGGTCATGCGCCCCGCCGTCTGCTGCCAGATTTCCGGGCCGGTGGTGGTGTAGTGCGCGTACGGGTTATCCGGGTTGTTGAACTGATCCAGCAGCTTGCCTTCGCCACGTTGGGCCATTTCAAGCGCTAAATCGCGCGCCCCTTCCATCCCCTGCTCTTTGGTGACCAGAATCAGCTCTGCACCGTAGGCACGCATCGCCGCACGACGTTCCTGGCTCATGTTGTCGGGCATCAGCAGCTTCATCTGGTAGCCCTTGAGCGCGGCAATCATCGCCAGCGCAATGCCGGTATTACCACTGGTCGCTTCAATCAGCACATCGCCCGGCTTAATTTCGCCGCGCTTTTCCGCTTCGACAATCATCGACAGCGCTGCGCGGTCTTTGACCGACCCCGCCGGGTTGTTGCCTTCCAGCTTGATCCAGATTTCGCTGCCGTTATCCGGCCCCAGACGTTGTAATTTGACCAGCGGCGTGTTGCCGATCGTTTGTTCTAATGTATTCACTTCTGCTGTCCAATAAAAAGCCCGGCTGCGTTTCGCTTACCGGGCCTGTCAATATTGTCTTGTAGGCCGGGTAAGCGTAGCGCCACCCGGCAAAACCACGTGCGATTAAGCTATCAGGCCGTTTCTGCCAGAGCAAGCGTCTCATGGGACTCAATGCGCTGGTCGCCGTGGTACAGGCGCGCATTCTGCAGGCCGACAAACAGGCGATCGCCACGCAGCGGCGCGTCGTCACCGCGCATCACCACCGTTAACGGCTCCTGATACCACCCCAGAGGCTGAACAACTAATTGGGTGTAGTGACCTTTAGGGCTGGCTTCCAGCACCTGCACCGGCAGCGGAGAATCGAGGCTGGTACGACGGCTCACGTCCACTTCCCACGGGCGCAGGAACAGATCCACTGGCCCCTGATAAGACGGCGTGTAGCCCAGCGGCCAGCGGTGCGCGCCAACGTGGAACTGCCCACCGCGAATGGTGCCCTGTAGACGGTTCACTTCGCCCATAAACTCCAGCACAAAGCGGGTCGCGGGCTCGCGCCATACTTGATCCGGCTCGTCGGCCTGTTCGATATTGCCCTGGCTCATCACCACCACGCGGTTAGCGACTTCCATCGCCTCTTCCTGGTCGTGGGTAACGAAGACGCTGGTGAATTTCAGCTCTTCGTGCAGTTGACGCAGCCAGCGACGCAGCTCTTTACGCACCTGCGCATCCAGCGCGCCGAACGGTTCGTCGAGCAGTAAAATCTGCGGTTCAACCGCCAGCGCACGGGCCAGCGCCACGCGCTGTTTCTGCCCGCCGGACAGCTGTGCCGGGTAGCGATCTGCCAGATGGGCAAGCTGCACCATCTCCAGCAGTTTGGTCACTTTGGCTTTAATGGTCGCGGCGTTTGGACGCTCGCGGCGCGGCAGCACGGTCAGGCCAAAGGCGATGTTGTCGAACACCGTCATATGGCGGAACAGCGCGTAGTGCTGGAAAACAAAACCTACCTTGCGATCACGGGCGTGCAGACGACTCACGTCGGTACCGTGGAAGCGAATATGCCCGCTGGTCTGGTGTTCCAGCCCGGCGATAATGCGCAGCAGCGTGGTTTTCCCGGAACCGGACGGCCCCAGTAGCGCGACCATCTGGCCGGAAGGGATATCCAGAGAGATATCATTCAGCACCTGGGTGCGACCAAAAGACTTCTTAATATTGGCAATCTCAATGCTCATGATTTCCCTCCTGTTGCGCGCGTTTTTCTTGATTATGCAAACGCCACTGCAACGCACTCTTTAAGAACAAGGTCAAAATAGCCATCAGGGTCAGCAACGCGGCGGCGGTAAAGGAACCGACGGTGTTGTAGTCCTGCTCCAGCAGTTCAATCTGTAACGGTAACGACAGAGTCTCGCCGCGAATCGAGCCAGAGACCACCGACACCGCGCCAAACTCGCCGATAGCGCGGGCGTTGGTCAGTACCACGCCGTACAGCAGCGCCCAGCGAATGTTCGGCAACGTGACGCGTTTAAACATCTGCCAGCCGGAAGCGCCAAGCAGCACCGCCGCTTCGTCTTCCTGGCTGCCCTGGCTCAACATCACCGGCACCAGTTCACGAACCACGAACGGGCAGGTGACGAAGATGGTGACCAGCACCATGCCCGGCCAGGCAAACATAATCTGCAGGTTATGCGCTTCCAGCCAGCCGCCAAGCGGGCCGTTGGAACCGTAGAACAACAGATAAACCAGACCCGCCACCACCGGCGAGACGGCAAACGGGATATCCAGCAGCGTCAGCAGCAGCTGACGCCCCGGGAAGTTAAAGCGCGTCACCAGCCAGGCGAGCAGCACGCCGAACACCAGGTTCACCGGCACGGTAATCAGCGCAATCATCACCGTCAGCCAAATGGCATGAAGCATGTCCGGGTCGGCCAGGTTATGCAGAACCGGCATCAGCCCTTTGCTAAACGCCTGGACGAAGATATAAATCATCGGCACCAGCAGGATAAAGGCCGACACCACCATCCCGATGCCAATCAGCACCCATTTCCCCCAGTTGATGCGGGGGGCGTCATAGCGTTTCAATTGAGTAACTTCCGCCATTAGTGACCTACCACACGTCGACCAAAGCGACTTTGCAAGGTATTGATGGAGAACAGCAGCAGCAGAGAGGCCGCGAGGATCACCGACGCAATCGCGCTCGCCGCCGGATAATCAAACTCCTGCAGGCGAATAAAGATCATCAGCGAGGTCACTTCCGTCTTCCAGGCGATGTTACCGGCGATGAAAATCACCGCACCAAACTCGCCGAGGCTGCGGGTGAACGACAGCGCCACGCCCGCCACCAGCGCCGGAGACAGCTCCGGCAGCACCACTTTACGGAAGCTCTGCCAGCGCGTTGCGCCCAGGGTTTCCGCCGCTTCTTCATACTCGGGACCTAACTCTTCCAGCACCGGCTGTACGGTACGTACCACGAACGGAATGCTGGTAAACGCCATCGCCACCGCAATGCCGAGCCAGGTATAGGTCACCTTGATATCAAACTTCGCCAGCCACTCGCCGTAGAAGCCGTTCACCGAGAACAGCGACGCCAGCGTCAGGCCCGCTACCGCCGTTGGCAGCGCAAACGGCAGATCCATCAGTGCGTCCAGCAGCGTGCGGCCCGGGAAACGGTAGCGGGTTAAAATCCACGCCATCAGCAGGCCAAACACGCCGTTAAAAATCGAGGCCACAAACGCCGACAGCAGCGTCACTTTATAGGCCGCCACCACCTGCGGGTTGGTGATCACTTCCCAGTACTGCGACCAGCTCATCTGCGCCAGCTGCATAACCAGCGCGCTCAGCGGCAGCAGCAGAATTAAACATACAAACAGCAGACTGGTGCCGAGGCTCAGGGTAAAGCCCGGCAGCACGCGTCTGGAGGAGACTGCAAACATTACTTACGCCCCGCCGCTAACAACTTGTCTAACTCGCCACCGCTGGCGAAATGGGTTTTCATCACTTCTGGCCAGGCACCGAACTTGTCTTCCACGCGGAACAGTTCGGTCTGCGGGAATTTGTCTTTCAGCTTGTCCATCACCTGCGGGTTGTTCACGCGATAGTAGTAGTCGGTGATGATGGTTTGCGCCTGCGGGCTATACAGGTAATTCAGGTAGGCTTTCGCCGCCTTCTCGGTACCGTTAGCGTTGACGTTTTTGTCTACCCACGCGACCGGGAACTCCGCCAGAATGTTGACCTTCGGCACCACGACTTCGAAGCCCTGATCTTCATACTGCTTACGAATGTTGTTCACTTCAGACTCAAAAGTGATCAGCACATCGCCGAGACCACGCTCCACGAAGGTGGTGGTTGCCCCACGGCCGCCGGTATCAAACACTTCGACGTTTTTCAGGAACTGGGTCATAAACTGCTGGGTTTTGGCTTTATCGCCGCCGTCAGCCTGATCCGCCGCGCCCCACGCTGCCAGATAGGTGTAGCGCGCGTTACCGGAGGTTTTCGGGTTCGGGAAAATCAGCTTCACGTCCGGACGCACCAGATCATTCCAGCTTTCGATGTGCTTCGGGTTGCCCTTGCGCACCAGGAACGCCATGGTCGAGTAGAACGGTGAGCTGTTGTTCGGTAAACGAGACTGCCAGTCGGCCGGGATCAGGTTGCCTTTATCATGCAGGATCTGCACATCGGTCACCTGGTTATAAGTTACAACGTCAGCTTTTAAGCCCTGCAAAATCGCCAGTGCCTGCTTGGAAGAACCGGCGTGCGACTGCTTAATAGTCAGCTTGTCACCTGCGTTATCCTTAGCCCATTGCTGCTCAAACGGCGTATTCAGGGCGGCAAACAGCTCACGGGAGACGTCATAAGAACTATTTAACAGCTCTGTCGCCTGTGCTTGTGCCACCAGCAGCATTGAAGCAGCCAGCGCCAGGTATCTTTTTTTCAGTAACGTCATAGCCATTGCGCACCCTATCGTTTGAGGACTCTCTGAGCATCAGTGTATTTATAACGGGGACGAAAGGAGTAACGGTTTTATATACCGTTTGGTGATTTGGAAGTTGAAAAGAGAATAAGCGCCAGAATGGTGCTTTCTGAAGCGAGATTCCAGAATCGTAACAGCATTCTGACAAAGCGAAAACATCCAGGCAAAGTGCCTGAATGGAAAATACCTATGATTTTGCTCGTCAGTTAAGGCGAGGACTTACGCCCCATGAACGCCGCTTGTGGTATCAGCTCCGGGATCGTCGGTTTGCGCAGTTTAAGTTCCGTCGCCAGCATCCGGTTGGGCCGTATATTCTTGATTTTGCCTGCTGCGCGGTTCGTCTGGCGGTGGAGCTGGATGGTGGGCAGCATAATGAGAGGGCCGGATATGATGCAAGGAGAACAGCATGGCTAGAGTTACAAAGGTGGCGGGTGTTGCGGTTCTGGAATAATGAGTTGATGGGGAATGAGGAGGCGGTGTTGGCGCAAATTCTGGAGGCATTGGTATCACAATTACCCTCACCCCGGCCCTCTCCCTGAAAGGGAGAGGGGGAATAGCAAACCGCACCTAACGGTCCCCTCTCCCCTGCGGGGAGAGGGTTAGGGTGAGGGGGCAACGTCGAACTACAACGCCACCAGCTTATCCAGCGAAGGCGCAAAGTAATACCCACCGGTCACCGGCTTGGTGAAACGCAGCATCGCATCACGCTTACCGTCGGTGTCGCCAAACATGCTCAGCAGCTGCTGCTCAATGTTGTGCAGACGCGCGCAGTAGGCGCAGAAATAGAGGCCATGAGTGCCGCTCGCGGTGCCGTAAGGCAGGCTCTGGCGCACAATTTTCAGCCCTTTGCCGTCTTCTTTCAGGTCAACGCGGGTCAGGTGAGAGGTTTCCGGGCGCTCGTCGCCGTCAATCTCTTCGTTGGCTTCTTTGGTACGGCCAAACATCATTTCCTGATCCGGCACGCTCATGCGGTTAAGCTGCTTGAGGTTGTGCTCCCAGCGCTGAACGAAAACATAGCTGCCGCCCGCATCAAAGCCGTCTTTAATGACCGCAACTTCGCGGCGCGTCTCTTCACCCGCCGGGTTTTCGGTGCCATCAACGAAGCCGCTCAGGTCACGCTCTTCAACCCAGCGGAAACCGTGCACTTCTTCCTGCACGTCCAGGGAATCACCGAACGCCGCCAGCGCCGCCTGGGCAACGGAGAAGTTAACGTCGTGGCGAAGTGACAGAATGTGGATCAGCACATCAAACTGCGTGGAGGGTGCAAGTCCTTTACCGTACGGAGGGAAGTCTTTCAGCTCTTCTGCACCTACGCCGCCGCTCAGCTCACGCCAGGTGTTGTGACCAAACGCCACCACCGCGCCTAAATGCGCGTCCGGGAATTTATCCTGAAACGCCGCCAGCTTTTCGGCAAAAATTTTGCTGCCAGCGCGCAGGGCGTTTACGTCCCCTTTGAGATTGGCTTCAATCCAAATCGCCGCACGGCAATGTTCCGGCAAAATGCCGCTCTGAACCTGAGACATCGCTCCTCCTGAAATAAAATGCCACGACATCGTGGCATATAAAAACCTCACATATTGTACCCGCTTTTGACATCTGCGGGCTATCTGGCGTCAAATTTAGCGACGCCAGATAATTTTCTTCAGCGTCCAGTTCTTCAGCGTATCGTCCGGCGGCATCAGACCCTGCGGCCCCTGCCAGTCGCCCGAGAACTGATAGCTGATGTGCTCGCTGCCTTTGGCCTTACACTCAACGACGTTGCTGTCGTCCCCCGTGGTCGCCTGACAGTTGCCGAAGGCTTTATCGTAAACTTTATTGAACGGGGTGCCGACCTTCACGTCATCAGCGGCTTCAATACTGTCATCAAGAACATCAATACGGCTGACGGTGCCGCTATCGCCGTTAATCACCAGCGCCAGCGTGTCGCCGCGCAGTGCTTCAAAGTAGTGAACGATATTACCGTCGTGCGCTTTCATCCCGCTACGCAGGCGGTAGCTGCTGCCGAGCGCGTCGCTAATCGCCTGCTCGTTCAGCGCCGTTGAGCCGCTAAGCCCGCCCACGCCCTGCTCCGTCACGCCGGCAGAGGAACCAAACCAGTTCCACGGATAGGCGGCGGACCAGTTCACCGACGACAGCGTAGAGCAGCCGGTCAGCGCCAGCGGGAGGGCACACAAGAGTAAACGCAGCGATTTCATTGATACTTCCTATATTTTCAAGTCAGGCCTATTGGAGTCCAGTAAACACAAAAAGTGCCGTCTATTCTGCGACATCCGTAAAACAGGCGTGTAAACGCCGGTTGGTGATAAGCCACCATAAGGCAAAAATATCGAGTAAAAACAGACTTAAGCCTATGCCAGAGAGCGTTTCGCCGCTCAGCCAAAGACAGGGCTGCCAGAGCAGTAAAATCAGTTGGGCGAAGATCAGCACCGGGCGCAGCCATTGCCATAGGCGTGGATACAGATGCCGCCGCCCGCTCAGCAAAAAAGCCAGTACCGCCGGTACGCCGGGGATCAGACCTATCCAGAAAAGGCTATGGTCGGGATAAAACAGATTCAGCAGCGCATCGCCCTGGTCGCGCGAAGCGCCCGCCATCAGGAACAGTACCCACGTCCGCGCCTGCAATAGCAGCAAGCACCAGAACAGGAAAGGCAGGCGCAGACGGCCCTGCGGGTCGTAATCAGCGGGCGAAAACTCAGTACTCTTCATCTTCTATCAGGCGCTTACCTAAACTTTGTGCGTCGGCGTGTTCATAGCCTAAACGCTCGTACATCCCCAGCACCACGTCGTTTTCTTCGCGCACCATAATCTGGATCTTCGGGCAGCCGCGGGCAATCAACTTCTTCTCAAGGCGATTAAGCAGCGCATTGGCGATGCCGCGCCCCCGGTATTCCGGGTGTACGCCGAGATAATATGCGGAGCCACGATGACCGTCGTAACCGCCCATAATGGTGCCGACAACTTCACCGTTCACTTCGGCGACCAGGAACAGGCTGACGTCGTGGTTTACCTTGCGCTCGATGTCCATCTCTGGGTCGTTCCACGGCCGCAGCAGATCGCATCGCTCCCACAGGGTGATGACCTCTTCAAAGTCCGACTGGCGAAAAACGCGTATCTCCATGGTATTACCCGCCTTTTCAGGTTTAAAAACAGTGATTATGGCGTGAACGGGCAATTTAGCCAATATCTGACGCGGCACAGTGAAAAAAATGGCATAATACGGTACAGACACGTATTGAAATGAAAAGTAAAACAATTCTCATCACGAACAGTCGTAACCGAAATCGCGATACGATATAACATATAGATTCTTGTTTTTACAACTCAGGCCGGAATGAGCACTTTTAAACCCTTAAAAATACTGACTTCGCGCCGCCAGGTGCTAAAAGCCGGATTGGCTGCACTCACGCTGTCGGGGATCGCCTCCCAGGCAGTCGCTAAAGAGACCAATTTAAAAACCAGCAACGGTCACAGCAAACCGGCAAAAAAATCGTCGGGCAGACGCTTAGTGATGCTGGACCCAGGCCACGGCGGTATTGATACCGGGGCCATTGGGCATAACGGTTCGAAAGAGAAACACGTGGTGCTGGCGATTGCCAAAAACGTCCGCGCTATTTTGCAAAAGAACGGTATCGATGCCAAATTGACCCGCTCTGGCGACACCTTTATTCCGCTGTACGACAGGGTCGAAATTGCCCATCAGCACGGTGCGGATCTGTTTATGTCGATTCACGCGGACGGCTTTACCAACCCTTCTGCGGCGGGCGCCTCAGTATTTGCCCTCTCGAACCGTGGGGCCAGTAGCGCCATGGCAAAATACCTGTCGGATAAAGAGAACGCCGCCGATGAACTCGCCGGTAAGAAGGCCAAGGATAAAGACCATCTGCTCCAGCAGGTGCTGTTTGACCTCGTCCAGACCGACACCATTAAAAACAGCCTGACGCTCGGCTCACACGTACTGAAGAAAATTAAGCCGGTGCACAAGCTGCACAGCCGCAGCACAGAACAGGCCGCATTTGTGGTACTGAAGTCGCCGTCCATTCCGTCGGTGCTGGTCGAAACCTCATTTATTACCAACCCAGGTGAAGAAAAGCTGCTGGGTACCACCGCGTTCAGGCAGAAAATTGCCGATGCGATTGCCTCCGGCATCATCAGCTATTTCCACTGGTTTGATAACCAGAAAGCCCACGCGAAGAGACGTTAATGACCATCAACGTACAACAGGTGAAAGCCTTTCTGCTTAAGCTGCAGGACGATATCTGCCAGCAGCTTGAGCGCGTAGACGGCAGCGCCTTTATCGAGGATAGCTGGCAGCGGGAAGCAGGCGGCGGCGGTCGCAGCCGGGTGCTGCGCGACGGCAGCGTCTTTGAACAGGCCGGAGTGAACTTCTCCCACGTCTACGGCGACGCCATGCCCGCCTCCGCCACCGCACATCGCCCGGAGCTTGCCGGGCGCAGCTTTGAAGCGATGGGCGTTTCTCTGGTCGTTCACCCGCGTAATCCGTACGTGCCGACAAGCCACGCCAACGTGCGCTTCTTTATTGCTGAAAAGCCGGGCGCTGAGCCGGTGTGGTGGTTCGGCGGCGGCTTCGATTTAACGCCCTATTACGGTTTTCAGGAAGATGCGGTGCACTGGCATACCGTCGCTCGCGACCTGTGTCAGCCGTTTGGCGAGGATGTCTATCCGCGCTATAAAAAGTGGTGCGACGACTATTTCCATCTCAAGCACCGCAACGAGCAGCGCGGCATTGGCGGCCTGTTCTTTGATGACCTGAATACGCCTGACTTCGACCACTGCTTTGGCTTTATGCAGGCCGTGGGGAAAGGCTTCACCGACGCCTACCTGCCGATTGTTGAGCGTCGCAACGCGATGCCATACGGTGAGCGCGAACGTGATTTTCAGCTCTACCGCCGCGGGCGCTACGTGGAGTTCAATCTGGTGTGGGACCGCGGCACGCTGTTCGGCCTGCAGACCGGGGGCCGTACGGAGTCGATTCTAATGTCGATGCCGCCGCTGGTGCGCTGGGAGTATAACTTCCAGCCGGAAGAAGGCAGCCCGGAAGCCGCCTTGAGCGAGTTTATAAAAGTGAAAGACTGGCTCTGAGCTAACCCGGGGTCGGCGTAAACGCCTCGCCCGGGCTGCATTGTTACAGCGGCTGGGTTTGCGCTTCGACTACCGCCAGCGCCACCATGTTAACGATACGGCGAACGGAAGCGATTGGCGTCAGGATATGTACCGGCTTCGATACCCCCATCAGCACTGGCCCCACGGTTACCCCTTCAGAGCTGGATACGCGCAGCAGGTTGTAGCTGATGCGCGCCGCTTCCATATTTGGCATCACCAGAATGTTCGCGGAGCCTTTCAGCGGGCTGTCCGGCATACGATCATTACGGATGCTTTCCACCAGCGCAGCATCGCCGTGCATCTCACCGTCAATCATCAACTCAGGATCACGCGCCTTCACCAGCTCCAGCGCATCACGCATTTTGCTGGCTGACGGGCAGTCGGACGAGCCAAAGTTAGAGTGTGACAGCAGCGCCACGCGCGGTTCGATACCGAAACGACGTACGCTTTCCGCCGCCATCAGGGTGATTTCAGCAATCTGCTCCGGCGTCGGATCGTTGTTGACGTAGGTATCGGCAATAAAGGTGTTGCCGCTTGGCAGCAGCAGTGCGTTCATAGCACCAGCGGTATGAACGCCTTCACGGTAGCCAAACAGCGGCTGTACGGCGCTAAAGTGCTCGTGGTAGTCGCCAATGGTGCCGCAGATCATGCCGTCAGCTTCGCCGCGCAGCACCATAATGGAGCCAATCGCGGTGGTGTTGCTGCGCATTTCACGCTGCGCCTGCTCCTGAGTGATGCCGCGGCGCTTCATCAGGTTGTAGTATTCCTGCCAGTACTCTTTAAAGCGCGGGTCCGATTCGTTGTTAACGATTTCGAAGTCTACGCCCGCTTTGATTTGCAGCCCCAGTTTCTGCAGGCGCATTTCAATGACGCTTGGGCGACCAATCAGAATCGGCTTCGCCAGACCCAGCGTGATCAGCTCCTGCGTGGCGTGCAGTACGCGGTTATCTTCCCCTTCTGCCAGCACGATACGCTTCGGCTCTTTACGCGCCTGAGAGAAAATCGGCTTCATGAACAGGTTGGTTTTGTAGACGAACTCGCTCAGTTTTTCGATGTAGGCATCAAAATCGGCAATTGGACGATTCGCCACGCCGGAGTCCATCGCCGCTTTCGCTACCGCAGGGGCGATCTTGACGATCAGACGCGGATCGAACGGCTTAGGAATAATATATTCCGGGCCAAAGCTCAGGTCCTGGTCACCGTAGGCGGAGGCCACCACTTCGCTCTGCTCGGCGTGCGCCAGTTCAGCAATCGCGTGGACTGCCGCCAGCTTCATCTCTTCGTTAATCGCCGTTGCGCCAACGTCCAGCGCGCCGCGGAAGATGAACGGGAAGCACAGCACGTTGTTGACCTGGTTCGGGTAGTCTGAACGGCCGGTACAGATAATCGCATCCGGACGCACTTCTTTTGCCAGCGGCGGCAGAATTTCCGGCTCGGGGTTGGCCAGCGCCAGAATCATCGGCGCACGCGCCATCTTCTTGACCATCTCCTGAGTCAGCACTTTCGGACCGGAGCAGCCAAGGAAGATATCGGCATCGGCAATCACGTCGTCGAGGCTGCGTTTACCGTCATCTTTTACCGCATAAGCGGCTTTGGTTTCCGCCATATTCGGCTCGCGGCCTTCGTAAATCACGCCCTTCGAGTCGCAGACCACGATGTTGTGTTTCTGCATCCCCAGTGCCACCAGCAGGTTCATACAGGCGATTGCCGCCGCGCCCGCGCCGGAAACCACCATGCGAACGTCGGAGATATTTTTCTCGACGACGCGCAGGCCATTGAGGATAGCTGCGGTGCTGATGATAGCCGTACCGTGCTGATCGTCATGGAACACAGGAATGTTCATACGTTCACGCAGTTTCTGCTCAATGTAGAAACATTCCGGTGCTTTGATATCTTCCAGGTTGATGCCGCCGAAGGTTGGCTCCAGTGCGGCAACCACGTCGATAAATTTGTCAGGGTTGGTTTCGTCCACCTCGATGTCGAAAACATCAATACCGGCGAACTTCTTGAACAAAACGCCCTTGCCTTCCATTACGGGTTTACCGGCGAGCGCGCCGATATTCCCCAACCCGAGTACCGCGGTACCGTTTGATACCACTGCCACCAGGTTGCCGCGCGCCGTATATTTGTACGCCGCCAGCGGGTCTTTTTCGATTTCCAGACACGGCGCCGCTACGCCCGGAGAGTAGGCCAGCGCAAGGTCGCGCTGCGTTGCCAGCGGCTTAGTCGGGGAGACTTGAATTTTTCCTGGGATAGGGAATTCATGGAAATCGAGGGCACTTTGTTTTAATTGGTCGTCCATTTAGGGTTCCTTTCACGTATCGAACTAAAAAGGTGAAGCGCAATTACGTTCCTGATGCACTCCCGAAGGAAGCGCCTAGTATCGCCTTTGGCAGCCCGGCAAACTTTGAAGGCCGCCATACTCTTGCGAACACGCTTTGCTTTGTTATTGATTTATTGCTCGCATGTTATCAACTATCGGTAGCAAGATCATGATTTCCATCTATGCTTTTTCGTTATGTTCGCCATAACCAAATCGTTATGGGCTTAATCCAACCGCCCCTCCTGACCCGCCCGCACCAGCTCATCCACCGCATAGCGAATCTTCGGCAACAGCTGGCGATTCTTCGGCCAGATGGCGCTGATGGGCATCTCCGCGCCCGCGCTTTCCACCAACACCTCAACCAGCAATCCCTGGGCCAACGCGTCTGCCACCAGCCAGCGCGGCAGCTGCGAGAGCCCGCAGCCGGCAAGCGTTGCCGCCAGCATGGCATCACCGTCGGCCATCTCAAACGTTGGCGGCGGCGTGAAGCGCGTTACCTTCCCGTCCGCCGATTTTAGCAGCCACGAAATCGGCTGATTCCGCCGAAAACCAACCACGCAGCGATGGTGAGCCAGCGCTTCTGTGCTCAGCGGCTCGCCGAATGCCGCGAGGTAGGCCGGGGCCGCGCAGATAACCAGCTTCTGCGTCGTCAGCCGTCGAGCGACCAGCCCGCTGCTGTCGGCCAGTTCACCGATGCGCACCACCAGATCAATCCCCTCTTCAATCAGGTCAACAAAGCGCTCGCTGAAGGTCACCGTCAGCGACAGTTCAGGATAGTGTTGGGTAATGGCTAGCAGGATCGGCAGCACGCGCTGGCGGCCAAAAGCCGACGGTAGATCAACCCTCAGCCGACCAGACGGATGAATCACGTGCGAAGTGAGCTCAGCTTCCGCCTGTTCAAGAATATCGATCGCCTGCTGACAGCGCGAAAGGAAGGCTTCGCCGTCGGGGGTCAGGCTCAGGCGGCGGGTAGAACGCTGAAACAGCGTTAGCCCGAGGCGCGCTTCGAGGCGGCTCACGCTCTTGCCCACCGCCGATTTGGTCAGCCCCAACTGCTCTGCGGCGGCGGTAAAGCTGCCCTGCTGAGCCGTTGTCACAAAAGCGGTGATCCCGCCAAGGTTATCGGTTTTTCGCATCGTTCCACGTCCACGGAATTAAGTCCCCTCAAGCTGTAGCGTATTGGAGAATTTATGTCTACAAAGAAGCAACCAAAACCCCATTTATCGCCAGAATAAAATCAATCATAGTATTCAGCGTGATGACGAATCGCCATCATGCGGCAAAGCAGGCCTGTTAAGCCATCATCCTGAATCGTTAAATTAATCATTACGTTGATAATCTGGAGAACATTATGACGACGGTAAACGGTTTTAAACACGTCGGTCTGCTGACGAAAAAAGAGACGCAGAGTTTTGAAGAATTTGTCGCCCACTGGCAGGCCGTGCACAGCAAGATTGCCCTGGCACTGCCGGGTCTGCGCGGGTATGTGCTGAATCCTATCGATCGCCGCGTCTACCCTGACTCACCGATCGACGGTTTTTCCGAGCTGTGGTTTGATTCACTGGAGGATGCAATGGCGGCCTTTGCATCGCCGGTGGGTCAGGAGGCGTTCGACGACGTGCCGAACTTTGCCGCCAACGTGGCCGTTACCTATATTACGGAAATCAGAAAGCGTTAACCGGAGACCCACTGCGTCGCCCACGCATCCGCGCTCTGCCAGCTGTCGCATTCCGGCTGCGCGGCATAGCGCACCAAGCGGAAGCGTTGGCCGTCGTAGCGCCAGCGCGTTTGCACGCCACAGTCGCCCAGACCACGGCCTTTATCCAGCGTCACCAGCTCCCGGGAATTTTCATTGAAGGTCAGATTGACCAGCTCAATATCACGGCTATCGCTACCGGCAGGCAAGAACGGCAGGCGCAGACGTATTGGCGTAGTGATGAACGGCTTCTGACGCGATACCAGCCAGGCAAGATAGATGGTGTTGTAGGCGCCGGATTCGCAGCTAGTCATGATCAGCGCTTTATCATCGCTTAAGGCGGTAACCCACACTTCGCGGCGGATAGGGTCCAGAGAGCACTGGTTGTTGTTCATGCGCCAGGTGGCGAAGTCGAGCAGATCGTTGTACTCATCATGGTTCAGCGGCACGGGCGCGGGGATCGCTTTAACCGCTGATTTCAGCGCCGGTGCGGGCGGCACGCTCATTGGCGGCTCGTCACCTTTGCGAACCCATGCGGTTTCATTACCCACGCGCTTTTGCTGAGCGTCGATAAACAGCAGCGCGGCCTTCAGCCCCTTCAGTGACATCACCTGCACGCCTTTATCCAGCGTAATCGCATCGGCATCCTGAACCTGTTGGAGAAACGCATCGATGGTGACGCTATCGCCGGTGGTGAGTAGTTTAGGCTGCACCTTCCAGTGTTCGCCGGAAAGCTTCAGCGGTTTGCTATCCAGCAGCAGCCGTGGCTCAATCGCCGGAACGGCGGCAACCGGGTTCACCAGACCGCCCAGCTCAATGCGCAGCTGTGCGTCGGTGTGCGCCCCGGCGCTACGGCTTAACGTCATCACCAGACCGTGGTGCAGGCCCACGTTGCGGGTGACGCAGAAATTCTGGTTATTACAGGTCACTAACCAGTCAGAAAACAGCTGCTGCGCTGGCGCGGCCCACGTCACCGACGTCGGGAGCCACCCGATGCAGAAGAAAAACAGGAGAACGTGGTAACGCATGGACGGTACAACCCCAGAAGAAAAAAGCATCAGCATACTGGGGGTATCTTCACTATCGAAGCGGCAAGGCTCAATCGGATTTATCGGATTGAGCATTGTCCCTTATTGCGCCATAAGGCCGGAATTTTGCAGATACTGGAGCAAAATCACCGTCTTACCGTCGCAAATTTCGCCACGACGAATCATCTCAATTGCCTGAGCAAACGGCAACTCCAGCACGTCAATATCTTCATCTTCCACCCCACCGCCGTCATTCTGCCGCAGACGTTCGTCATACTCGGCAATAAAGAAGTGGACGATTTCAGTGACGCCGCCGGGTGACATATACAGCTGGAACACTTTACGCACGTTGCTGACCTGGTAGCCGGTCTCTTCAATCGCCTCTTTACGGATGCAGGCTTCCGGCTCGTCATCGTCCAGCAGGCCCGCGCAGGTTTCAATCAACATACCGTCGAGATTACCGTTAACCCAGGTGGCGACGCGGAACTGGCGTACCAGCACTACGCTCTGTTTTTGGCGGTTATACAGCAGTACCGTCGCACCGTTGCCGCGATCGTACACTTCGCGCTTATGCTGGACGACCTCACCGTTTCGCTGGGTTAAGTTGTAGGTGATATTGCGCAGGATAAAGTAGTTTTCGGAGAGGATTTTATCTTTGATAACGGTGATATTCAGGGACATGCGAGCTCCACGGCGTAATACGGATAGCGCATATTACGCCGCTGAGCCCGGCTATCGTCAATGCGCAGGGATGCTTTTTACCCCCAGCCAGTCGAGAATGCCCTGTGCGGCGTGTCGTCCTTCGGCCATCGCGGTCACCACCAGATCGGCCCCGCGCACCGCATCACCGCCGGCAAAAATCTGCGGGTTGCTGGTCTGATAGCGGTAAGGCGAATTGACGTTAGCGCGAATGCGCCCCCAGTCGTCGACATCAACGCCTTTAGCATTAAGCCACGGCATGCTGTGCGGATGGAAACCAAAGGCCATAATCACCGCATCAGCGGGCATCACAAACTCGCTGCCGGGGATCGGCATTGGTCGACGGCGGCCCTGAGCATCCGCCTCACCAAGCTGAGTGCGCAGCAGGCGAATACCGCAAACGTGGCCTTTCTCATCCAGTTCAAGGGTCACTGGCTGTACGTTAAACTCAAAATCAGCCCCCTCTTCTTTGGCATTCTTCACCTCTTTTTTCGACCCCGGCATATTGGCTTCGTCGCGACGATAGGCGCAGGTCACCTTCTGCGCACCGTGACGCAGCGCGGTACGCACGCAGTCCATCGCCGTATCTCCACCGCCGAGCACCACCACGTTCAGCCCTTTGGTATTGATGTAAGGCTCGTCAGGTAGCTCACCGATGCCCATCACGTTTTTGGTATTAGCAATCAGGAACGGCAGTGCATCGTAGACGCCGGGCGCCTCTTCATTCGGTAAATCCGCCTTCATCGAGCGATAGGTTCCGACGCCGACAAACACCGCGTCGTAATCCGACAGCAGCGTCTCCAGCGCGATATCTTTACCAATCTCGCAGTTCAGCTCAAAGCGAATGCCCATCTCGGTAAAGATCTCACGGCGGCGCGCCATCAGCGATTTATCCAGCTTGAAGGAGGGAATGCCAAAGGTCAGCAGGCCACCAATTTCCGGGTGACGGTCAAACACCACTGGCTCCACGCCCTGGCGCACCAGGATATCGGCGCACGCCAGCCCCGCCGGGCCAGCGCCGATAATGGCGACCCGCTTACCGCTGCTGGCAACGTTACCGACCGTAGGCCGCCAGCCTTTGGCCAGCGCACGGTCAGAGATATAGCGTTCGATATTGCCGATGGTTACCGCACCGTGTTCATCGCGAATGGTGCAGGCTCCTTCGCACAGCCGGTCCTGCGGACAGACGCGGCCAGTAATTTCCGGCAGCGGGTTGGTCTGGTGCGACAGCTCTACCGCGGCGTCGATATCCCCGGCGTTCACGCGTTCAATCCACTGCGGAATATGATTGTGCAGCGGGCAGGTCCATTCACAAATGCTGTGTTCACCGCAGGTCAGGCAGCGTGAAGCCGCCTGCTGCGCCTGCGCTTCTTTTAGCGGCAGATAGATTTCAGCAAAGCCAGTTTTGCGGGCGTCGATATTCAGCTTATCCGCCTCACCGCGTGCGGGCGTCTGCGCCATCTGCTCAACTTTGCTGCGCTGCACCTCAGGGGCAACGGCACGGCTGTCGCTGTGCCATGGCTGCGCTTCCCGGCAGGCAGTTTGCAGGCGGCGGTTTTTAGCGATATCGGTAAGCTGCTGGCTGGTCATCAATTGCAGCGCATCTGCCGGGCAGTTCTCCACGCACGCCGGACCCGCCGCGCGGTCATGGCACAGATCGCATTTATGAGCGCTGGCTTTGACGCGCCCCTCTTTGGTTGGCGTCAGCACCATCTGCATGGTGCCGAACGGGCAGGCCACCACGCAGGATTTACAGCCGATACATTTTGCCTGATCGACCAGAATGGCGTCATCGTTCTGACGTATCGCGCCGTTCGGACAGCTACGGGCGCAGGGGGCATCTTCGCAGTGGTGGCAGGTTGCCGCCCCACGTTGATTATTCATCTTCACGGTCGTAATGCGCGGAATAAACTGCGCTGAAGTCAGCACATGTTGCTCATCGTTATGCGACATTACACAGGCTACTTCACACGCCTTGCATCCAATGCATTTTTGGCTATCTACCCTAATAAAACGGTTCATACATTCTCAGCCTATGGTTCAAATTAACCTTATATTTATAAGTCCTATTTATTAGCCGAGTATTCCTCACCCAGGCAATGTCCATTTGCCCAGAAACGGTGACTATTTATCAGTATGATGTGGCAGATCAAAAAATTTCAGCTTAAATGAAATTACGTTTCAGGGGCCAAGGCCGATAGCGTAAGGATGTGCAAACCGTTTCTGAAAAGCGGAATGATAATTTACATTATCTCCTTTTTTTCTCCACGATTGCTGAGGGCCTTACCGCTACAGTGTTTGACGCAATTCAGTACGTAAAAAAATGAACAACACGAGGTTCGGATCCTGATGGCGAATTTCTTTATTGATCGCCCCATTTTTGCCTGGGTGCTGGCAATCCTTTTGTGCCTCACAGGGGCCCTGGCGATATTTTCTTTACCCGTTGAGCAATACCCTGACCTCGCGCCACCGAACGTGCGCGTCACGGCAAACTATCCAGGTGCTTCCGCGCAAACGCTGGAGAACACCGTCACGCAGGTTATCGAGCAGAATATGACCGGTATCGATAACCTGATGTATATGTCCTCACAAAGCAGCGCCACCGGGCAGGCAACAATTACCTTAAGCTTTGTAGCAGGCACTGACCCTGACGAAGCGGTGCAGCAGGTACAAAACCAGCTACAAACCGCCATGAATAAGCTGCCGCAGGCGGTACAAACTCAGGGCGTCACGGTGCGTAAAACCGGGGATACCAACATTCTGACCATCGCCTTCGTCTCTACCGACGGCAGCATGGATAAGCAGGATATTTCCGACTACGTCGCCAGTAACATTCAGGACCCCATCAGCCGCGTGGACGGCGTGGGCGATATCGATGCCTATGGCTCACAGTATTCGATGCGCATCTGGCTGGACCCGGCCAAGCTTAACAGCTACCAAATGACCACGGCCGACGTGACAAATGCGATTAAATCCCAGAACGCCCAGATTGCGGTCGGCCAACTTGGCGGCACGCCATCCATCGACAAGCAGGCGCTGAACGCCACGATTAACGCCCAATCGCTGCTGCAAACGCCGCAGCAGTTCCGCGACATTACGCTACGCGTCAACCAGGACGGCTCAGAAGTGACCCTGGGCGATGTGGCGACCGTCGAAATGGGTGCAGAAAAATACGACTACCTCAGCCGCTACAACCGTAATCCGGCCTCTGGCCTGGGGATTAAGCTCGCCTCTGGCGCCAACGAAATGGCGACCGCCGAGCGCGTGATCCAACGTCTGGATGAACTCAAGCAGTACTTCCCGCATGGGCTGGAATATAAAGTGGCCTACGAGACCACCTCGTTCGTCAAAGCCTCAATTAAGGATGTGGTAAAAACGCTGCTGGAAGCCATTTTGCTGGTGTTCCTGGTGATGTACCTGTTCCTGCAGAACTTCCGCGCAACGCTGATTCCGACCATTGCCGTTCCGGTGGTATTGATGGGTACCTTCGCCATTCTTTACGCCTGCGGATACAGTATCAACACCCTGACGATGTTTGCGATGGTGCTCGCCATCGGCCTGCTGGTGGATGACGCCATCGTGGTGGTCGAAAACGTTGAGCGAATAATGAGTACCGAAGGGCTCACACCGCGGCAGGCGACGCGTAAATCAATGGGGCAGATTCAAGGGGCGCTGGTGGGTATCGCCATGGTGCTGTCGGCGGTCTTTATCCCGATGGCCTTCTTCGGCGGCACCACCGGGGCTATCTATCGTCAGTTCTCTATTACCATTGTTTCAGCAATGGTGCTGTCGGTGCTGGTGGCGATGATCCTCACCCCGGCGCTGTGCGCCACCCTTCTCAAGCCGATTCATAAAGGCGAAGTGCACGGCACCAAAGGCTTCTTCGGCTGGTTTAACCGTCATTTCGATGCCAGCGCGCGTCGCTACGAATCCGGCGTGGCCAGAATTCTCCATCGCAGTATCCGCTGGATGCTGATTTACGTGCTGTTGCTGGGTGGTATGGTATTCCTGTTCCTGCGCCTGCCTTCCTCCTTCCTGCCGTTGGAAGACCGCGGCATGTTCACTACCTCCGTACAGCTGCCGAGCGGTTCGACGCAACAGCAGACGCTGAAGGTGGTGGAGCAGGTTGAAGACTATTTCTTCAAAAATGAGAAGGACAACGTAACCTCGATTTTTGCCACCATCGGCTCCGGCCCTGGCGGTAACGGCCAGAACGTAGCGCGTATGTTCGTGCGCCTGAAAGACTGGGACGAGCGTGACAGTAAAACGGGGACCTCGTTCGCCATTATCGAACGTGCCACCAAAGCGCTGAACAAAATTAAAGAGGCCCGCGTTTACGCCAGCAGCCCGCCGGCCATCAGCGGCCTGGGCAGCTCTGCCGGTTTCGATATGGAGCTGCAGGATCACGCCGGTGCCGGGCACGACGCGTTGATGGCCGCCCGCGATAAGCTGCTGGAGCTGGCGAGTAACGATCCACAGCTGACGCGCGTACGCCACAACGGTCTGGACGATAGCCCGCAGTTGCAGGTTGATATCGACCAGCGTAAAGCGCAGGCGCTGGGTGTGTCTATCGATGATATCAACGACACGCTGCAAACCGCGTGGGGTTCAAGCTACGTGAACGACTTTATGGATCGCGGACGCGTGAAGAAAGTCTACGTTCAGGCGGCGGCGAAGTACCGCATGCTGCCGGAAGACATGAACCTATGGTACGTGCGTAATAATTCCGGGCAGATGGTGCCATTCTCCGCCTTCGCTACTTCACGCTGGGAGACCGGTTCACCACGTCTGGAGCGCTATAACGGCTACTCGGCGGTTGAGATTATCGGTGAAGCCGCACCGGGCGTCAGTACCGGTACTGCCATGGACGTGATGCAAAACCTGGTGCAGCAATTACCAACCGGCTTCGGCCTCGAATGGACGGCGATGTCCTATCAGGAGCGGCTGTCAGGGGCGCAAGCACCGGCACTTTATGCCATCTCACTGCTGGTCGTCTTCCTCTGTCTGGCAGCGCTGTATGAGAGCTGGTCGGTACCGTTCTCAGTTATGCTGGTGGTACCACTAGGGGTTATCGGCGCGCTGCTGGCGACCTGGATGCGCGGGCTGGAAAACGACGTTTACTTCCAGGTGGGGCTGCTGACGGTTATCGGCCTATCCGCCAAAAACGCCATTCTGATCGTCGAATTTGCCAACGATCTGAATCAGAAAGGGGAAGATCTGATGACGGCGACGCTGGAAGCCTGTCGCCAACGTCTGCGCCCTATCCTGATGACCTCGCTGGCGTTTATCTTCGGCGTACTGCCGATGGCGCTCACCACCGGTGCAGGTTCTGGCGGGCAGCACGCGGTGGGTACCGGCGTGGTCGGGGGGATGGTTTCCGCAACGATTCTGGCTATCTTCTTTGTGCCGCTGTTCTTTGTGCTGGTGCGCCGCCGCTTCCCGCTAAAAGAGAAGCCGGAATAACGGGTAAACGCTAAAAACAGAAAAGGCGACATGATGAATGTCGCCTTTTGACCTTTATGTGATGCAACGACTCTGTACTGCAAACAACACCATCATGGTTATTGAAAGAACACAGCGCTTTTAAATCACATTGCTGAAAATTATTTACGAAGCATCACTTCAATAAAATCTTTCCAGTTCCCCAGTTCACGTTCGATCATAACTACCTCTCTTATTATTATGCGTATTTTACGTACAAATGTATGACCTGTGAATACGGTTAATCCGATTACTTTGATTGACGCTGCCAACCTTTGTTTACTGCTTGAGGTCACTATGGGCCGGAATTTTGACATTTAATGTGACCAACAGCAACATTCTGAAATAGTTATCAGAATGTGAATCATATGATACATATTTAACCTATGACAACGCAAACCCGCTACGCCAAAGCGCGTAGATAGCATGATAAACTGTACGCTTTTCAGCCACTTTAGCCGGATAAAATTAAAACAGGCAGCCGCGGGAATTACGTGTATATTCGAGTCCCCTAAAACCTGCAGATATAAAGGTGCAACATGACCATCCTCTACGGAATAAAGAATTGCGACACCATCAAGAAAGCCCGTCGCTGGCTGGATGAGCATCAGGTTGAATATCGCTTTCACGACTATCGCGTCGATGGCCTGACGCCAGAGCTGCTGGCAACCTTTATTGGCGAGCTAGGCTGGGAAGCGCTGTTGAATACCCGTGGCACCACTTGGCGCAAGCTGGATGAACAGGTGCGCGTCGGAATCAACAACGCCGATGCCGCTGCGGCGCTGATGCTGGAAATGCCGGCAATCATCAAACGCCCATTGCTCTGCGCGCCCGCACAGCCTATGCTGCTGGGTTTCAGTGATGCCAGTTATAGCCAATGGGTCGCCCAGACGCGCTAATGCCGTTGGCCCTGTTTTACAGTTTCAGATAACGAAAATAACGAGGTCTAGTTTATGTCTTGCCCAGTCATTGAGCTGGCTCAGCAGCTTATTCGCCGCCCTTCTCTTAGCCCAGATGATGCGGGCTGTCAGGCGTTAATGATTGAACGCCTACGCGCAGCAGGTTTTACCATTGAGCCGATGGATTTTGGCGATACCCAGAACTTCTGGGCCTGGCGCGGCAAAGGAGAAACCCTGGCATTTGCAGGCCACACCGATGTGGTACCTGCGGGTGATGCTGACCGCTGGATTAACCCACCGTTTGAACCCACAATTCGCGACGGCATGCTGTTTGGCCGTGGTGCTGCCGATATGAAAGGCTCGCTGGCGGCAATGGTCGTGGCGGCAGAGCGCTTCGTCGCTCAGCATCCGAACCATAAAGGCCGCCTGGCGTTCCTGATCACCTCCGATGAAGAAGCGAGCGCCACGCACGGGACGGTGAAAGTGGTCGAAGCGCTGATGGCCCGTAACGAGCGTCTGGACTACTGCCTGGTGGGCGAACCGTCCAGCACCGAAGTGGTTGGCGACGTCGTGAAAAACGGCCGTCGTGGCTCAATGACCTGCAACCTGACCATTCATGGCGTACAGGGACACGTAGCCTATCCGCACCTCGCCGATAACCCGGTTCACCGCGCCGCGCCGTGGATGAACGAACTGGTGTCGATTGAGTGGGATCAGGGCAACGAATTCTTCCCGCCGACCAGCATGCAGATCGCCAACATTCAGGCCGGCACCGGCAGCAACAACGTGATCCCGGGCGATCTGTTCGTGCAGTTCAACTTCCGTTTCAGCACCGAGCTGACGGATGAGATGATCAAAGCACGCGTTATTGCCCTGCTGGATAAATATCAGCTGCGCTATAGCGTTGACTGGTGGATTTCCGGACAGCCGTTCCTGACCGCACGCGGTAAACTGGTCGACGCGGTGGTGAACGCTATCGCGCACTATAATGAAATAGAACCGCAGTTGCTGACCACCGGCGGCACGTCAGATGGTCGCTTTATCGCCCAGATGGGTGCGCAGGTTGTTGAACTGGGTCCGGTGAATGCCACCATTCATAAAATTAATGAGTGTGTGAACGCGGCAGACCTGCAGATGCTGGCGCGGATGTATCAGCGCATCATGGAACAACTTGTCGCCTGACGGCACAACATAAGGGGTAATGCACATGGATTGGCTGTCAAAATACTGGTGGATTCTGGTGCTGGTGTTTCTGGTGGGGGTGATTATCAACGTGATCAAAGATCTCAATCGCGTCGATCACAAAAAATTCCTTGCCAATAAACCGGACCTTCCGCCGCACCGCGACTTTAACGACAAGTGGGACGATGACGACGACTGGCCGAAGAAGGACCAGCCGAAGAAATAGTTCGGTGTCGATCCCGGCGTCGCGTTGCTCGGCTGGGCTACCAGATAGTAGCCCGGCCGAACGCAGTGACGCCGGGGAACACACAAGATTTACATCATCTCAATAAGATCGTCATTTTTCGGCGTACTGCCGCTCAACGCTTCATCGAAATAGTGCTTCGGCACGGTATAACGCAGGTGATCCAGCGCGAACTGCATACTGCGATCGTCTATCGCGTGGCCTAAATCCTCAACGATATCCAGCGTCACATCGCCGCCTGCGGCCTGTAGTGCTTCCTGGCCTTTCACCGCCCAGGCAAGATCGATAACCCGGTCTTCCCCGCCGTGAATCAGGTGGATGGTCGTCGCGGTATCCGCTTTTTCCGGCATCGTCGCGTAGCGGCCGTTAAAGGCAATCACCCGTGATGCCAGCCCCGGCTGCGCTTTAATCCCCTCGAGCGACATAATTGCCCCCTGCGAGAAGCCAATTAATGCCGTCGCCTGTGGACTCACACCGCTCTGTTTCTGCCAGTAGCGCACGGTTTCAATAAAGGTCGGCATAATGGCATCAATACGCGCCTGACGGTTTTCTTCCGTCACGCCCGCCACCGAGAACCACTGGCGGCCCGGTGCCGGGCCACAAGGCTCTGCGCCACCTACGCTAACGATGAGCGCATCCGGAAACAGCGGCGCAAACCAGCTGCCGATCTGGCCCATTGCCACCGGATTATCGCCCACGCCATGAAACAACAGCAGCAGCTGTTGAGCGGGCTTCGCGGGGCTTTGAACAACAAAATGATCGTGTGTCATGGCTGTCTCCTTGGTTTTGACGGTCAGTTTACGCCGCGCCAAAATAATGACCATGCCATTTAACTGAATGAGTCAGTTAAAAAAATTGCAGTTGTTGAACCTGTTTCATGAGCTGATTTGTCCGAACCTCATCGAGGTTCAGCATCGCCTGCGCCGCGTCTTCACGCAGCCTGACCAGCAGCGCTTTCCGCCCGTGCAGGCCAAGGCGGGCGCAGAGCGCCTGCTCATTCTCGCCGGATAAACGTCCACGCAGCGCCGGAAGCGCCAATTCGCTAGTGCCACAAAGTAGGTGCAGGCTACCCAGCGCCGCCAGCATCGGGCGATGAGCAAAGGCAAACCCGGCCAGATCCAACCAGTCATCTTCAGTAAGGATAGCCTCTGGCACATCGGCTAGCGGCACTTTTTCATCGACCCACTGCGAGAGCCAGCGCCACTCACGACACAGCCGATGGTGCTCACGCAGCATCAGCGCTTCTCCCGCCGCCGTGAGTGGACGCAGTGCCATCGCTGCATAGCAGCCGCTGCTCGCCTCCCGCTGGGTGCCAATGCGCACCAGCGTAAAGCCGCAGCGCTGCCAGAAGCGCCAGAGTTCCTCGGTGTAGCCAAAACTCACCGACAGATAATCATATTCCGCCGCCGTTGCCCACGCCTGCGCAATCAGCCGCTGACCTATCCCCTCACGCTGACGCTGCGGATGAACCGCAATTCGACTAATACGCCGCCCGATAAGCGTCGCCGCCAGCGGGCTGCCTCCGTGCGCCGCCATCGACTGCGCCACCAGGTTCCCGCGGGGGCGACGGTAGCCCGCCCACACGGCCTGGCTCAGCTCAGGCGACAATCCCCCTTCATCCACCAGCCATAGCGCACCGGCTGGCCCCTGCGGCGTTTGTGCGCTGATAAAATGCTGCCCCGGCGCATCCATCATCCGCCGTAGATCGAGCGGCGAGGTGCGGTAATGCGCACCGGAAAGAAGTTGATACAACGCGACGGGTTGCTCAGGGCTGGACTGCCAGGCCGATTGGGGAACGGGACACAGCGTCACCTCACCGGCTGGCGACGTGGTAAAGGCTTCATCGCGGAAAATCAGCGCATCGTTAACCAGCGCTTCCAGCGGGCATCCTGCCGCCCAGCGGATAGGCTGGTTGAGGGTGAAAACGTGCCGTTCGGGAAATGCAGCGCAGAGTTTAAGTAAAAAACCGCGCCCGGTGCCCTCGTAGCCCTGCACGGTGGTGGTCAGCAGCGTACGGGGGAAGCGAGCGATAAGCCTCTGGAGCAGTGGCGCAGGGATAGCGGCGGCTTCATCCACCACCAGCCAGTCAGCGCATTCGTCTGAGTCCAGCAGCGCATCAGGGGCCATAAAGCGAAAACGCTCACCGGCAAAGGTGGCAATCACCTCCGCCGACGCCCGGGAAGGTGCGGTGACAACAGCCTCGCCGTGCAGGCGCTGGATATGCATCCCCGCCAGCGCTGACTTTCCTCGCCCGCGCTCTGCCGTCACCACCGATACGGGTGCGGTCGTCTCCTCCAGCGCCGCCAGAATCGCCTGCTGCTCACGTGCGGGCTCGCCGCTCGCGCGTTGCCAGTCCGGTCGTTCAATTGTCGTGAGCGGTGGCAGCGGTGTGCCCTGCAGCCAGAGTAGCGTCTCTGGATGGCGGGAGAGCGCCCGCCAGAAATGGTCAACAAAGTTCGGCGTGACGATGGGTTCCAGCGAATCACTCCAGCGCAGTGAATCCGCATCGGCATGATGGGGCCACTGCGCCCATTCCGGCACCAGCAGTATCAGCCAGCTTCCAGCCCGGAGCGTGCCCGCCAGCGCGGCAAAGGCCGAGACATCAAAGCCATCGCGGGCGTCGAAGATAGCGTGCTGGAACTCGCGCCCCAGCAGCGTCACCAGCTTAGAGGACGGGCAGAATGGCGCGGTGGCCGGGTTCAAACCAACCCAGAGCACCTCTTCCCCCGCCGCTGCGCGAAACGCCGTGGCCTGCTGTTCGCTCCACGCGCGTTCGCCGCTTATCACCAGCAGGCGGCGAATGCCCTCCTGCGCCATGCGCTCAGCCTGCGCCAGCAGTTCATCCATGACTCAGGACCCGCCGTCAGAGTGATTTGCTAAAAGTGTTGCACTGCGCCGGGTCGCCGCTATCAAAGCCGCGTTTCAGCCAGGTATAGCGCTGCTGTGAGGTACCGTGCGTAAAGCTATCTGGCACCACGCGCCCTTGCCCCTGCTGTTGCAGACGGTCGTCGCCAATGGCTTCGGCAGCATTCAGCGCCTCTTCCAGGTCACCGGCTTCCAGAATGCCCTGTTTCTGCATGCTATGCCCCCAGACGCCCGCAAAGCAGTCCGCCTGAAGCTCCATACGTACGGAGAGACGATTCACCTCCGCCTGCGAGGCGCCCTGCTGCATCTGACGCACTTTCGGTTCGATACCCAGCAGTTTTTGTACGTGGTGGCCGACTTCATGCGCAATCACGTAGCCCTGAGCGAAGTCGCCGCCCGCGCCAAGCTTGTTTTTCATGTCGTCGTAAAATGAGAGGTCGATATAGACCGTGCTGTCGGTTGGGCAGTAAAACGGCCCCATCAACGATTGCCCGGTACCGCAACCGGTACGGGTCGCGCCGCGGTACATCACCAGACGCGGCGGCTGATAGGTTTTGCCCATCGCCTTAAATTCCTGCGCCCAGGTGTCTTCCGTCGTCGCGAGGATCACCGAGGTGAACTTCGCGGCTTCGTCATCTTTAGGGCCGCTCACTCGCTGGGAAGTTTGCTGCTGACCGATGGGTTCGCCGGTCATCAGGCCGGTCAGATCCACGCCGTAGTAGCCCGCCACCAGCACGATAATCAGCAGGACAATGCCGCCCTTGCCGCTTGGGATGCGAAAACCCGGGCCGCGCCCGCCCATCATCGGGGATTCAGAATTATTCCGCCGGTCTTCTACATTGTCGCTTTCGCGACGACCTTGCCAACGCATAACTACCTCAGTCTTATTCTCAGAAATACTGAGATGATCGTAGGCGGTTACGGGGGGGATTACCACTGGAAATGTTGTGCGAGGATTTCCCGGCGTCGCTTTGCTCGGCCGAGCAAAGCGACGCCGGTGATGTGTAGAAACTTAGTCGAGCTTCACGCCTAAACGATGCGCCACTTCTTCGTACGCTTCAATCAGGCCGCCCAGGCTCTGACGGAAACGGTCTTTGTCCATTTTGTCCATGGTCTTTTTGTCCCACAGACGGCTTCCGTCCGGGGAGAACTCATCGCCCAGCACCACTTCGCCTTTGAACAGACCGAACTCCAGCTTGAAGTCGACCAGGATCAGGCCTGCGTCGTCGAACAGCTTTTTCAGCACGTCGTTCGCTTTGAAGGTCAGTTCCTGCATACGCGCCAGGTTCTCTTTGCTCACCCAGCCGAAGGTTTCGCAGTAGGATTCGTTAACCATCGGGTCGTGCATCGCGTCGTTTTTCAGGAACAGGTCAAACAGCGGCGGATTCAGCTCGATACCTTCTTCAATCCCTAAGCGTTTTACCAGCGAGCCTGCCGCACGGTTACGCACCACGCATTCCACCGGCACCATATCCAGCTTTTTCACCAGACATTCGGTATCGGACAACAGCGCTTCCATCTGGGTTGGAATACCAGCTTCTGCCAGTTTGCTCATAATGAAATGGTTGAACTTGTTATTCACCATGCCTTTACGATCGAACTGCTCAATGCGGGCACCATCCCCTGCTGACGTATCGTTACGGAATTCGAGTACCAACAGATCCGGGTTTTCGGTGCTGTATACGGTTTTCGCTTTACCACGATACAACTCAGCTAGCTTTTGCATCTTTGTCACTCCAGTGATGATTACGATAAATATTTGTGCATTTTCCGGCGACGCACACGATTGCGTCACTATACAGAAAAAAGGGCCGGATTGCTCCAGCCCTGTTTAATTACTTGCTAAATGCGGCCTGGAATGCGGCTACCAGGGCGTCATTCTGCGACTGCGTCAGCGTATGACCTTTCGGATCGATGAACTGCAGGCTACTACGGTTGTCCAGGTCGCCGACCTGAAGTTTGTAGTCACCGGAGACCAGACCCGGATCGCTAGCGCCCAGATCTTTCCAGCTGCTGTCAGACAGTGGCTTGTAGGTCACCGCGATGCTGCCCTGAGAACGGGTGCTGTCGGTCACTTTCATGCCCACTTTTTCCAGCGCGCCAGGCAGACGTTGCCATACCTGGTTAAACGGACCACGTACCACCAGCATTGGCAGGCCGGTATCGTCGGAGGCGCTCTGCACGTCGAAGGTTGCGCCCGCAGTACCTCTGGAACTGTTCGCGGCATCCGTCGCGTTCTTATCCAGGCCTGCGGAAATCACGTTCAGCATTTCAGCGCTATAGCGCTGCAGAGAAGCACGGTCAGCAACCGGCTTGCCAGCCTGTTCCAGGTTAACCAGCTTCACCATGACGGCCTGCTGGTAGCCCTGCGGCTGTACGGAGACCTGATAGCGACCACGGTACTGCTGGTCTTCATCAAGACGGTTCCACTCAACCCAGTCTGTCGTCAGCGTCTGGCTAGCATCATCACGTTTGGTGATGGTGTAGTTTTTCGCCTGAACGATGCTGACAACCTGCGGCCACAGAGAACCGCTACGGCCATTTTCAACCAGCAGCATAGCGGTATCACCCGTGAACTGGGTACGCGCACCAGAAACCAGCGCCAGCGGCTGAGCCGGTGGACGGATATCCAACGCTTTACCGACGGCACCGCTGCCGTTAGCGACCGGAATGTTATAGTCGCCATTTTCAACCGGCAGAATCATGCCCGCAGGGGCGTGAAGTTCACTCAACGGAGTGGCTTGCAGGTAGGATTCATCACCGCTGACCTGGCGCTTATAGCGCGAGTCGGAACTACAGGCCGCAAGCAGTAAAACCAGCGATACCCCCGCAACCTTCGCCAGGCGCGACTTCTGTACTGAGTAAGCCATCAAATCTCCCTAAACTTTACAGCAAACCGGCATGCTTTAATGCAGATGCCACCACATCACGACCGTGGTCGGTGATAGGGGTCATCGGCAGACGCATGGTGTCGGTCGCCACAAGTCCCAATTCCTTACATGCCCATTTCACTGGGATTGGATTGGGTTCGACAAATAATTTATTGTGCAGCGGCATCAAACGCTGGTTAATGATACGCGCCTGGTCAAACTGGCCATCAGCTGCCAGTCTGCACATTTCCGCCATATCACGCGCCGCAACGTTTGCCGTTACTGAAATAACGCCATGACCGCCGAGCTGCATGAAGTCCAGACCGGTTGCATCATCACCGCTCAGCAGGATGAAGTCATCTGAAACCAGCTCTTTGATCTGATGAACACGGCTTAAGTTCCCCGTGGCTTCCTTAATCGCGATAATATTTTTAATTTTCGCCAGGCGACCTACGGTTTCCGGCAGCATATCGCAACCGGTACGGGACGGCACATTATACAGAATTTGCGGCAGGTCAGTATGCTCAGCGATCGTTTTGAAGTGCTGGAACAGACCTTCCTGGGTTGGGCGGTTGTAATACGGGGTAACGGTCAGGCAACCCACCACGCCGGTATTATTAAAACGTTGGGTCAGGCTAATCGCCTCTGCGGTTGCATTTGCCCCCGTTCCTGCGATCACCGGAATGCGGCCGTCGGCCAGCTCCAGCGTCGTCATCACGACATCGCCATGCTCTTCGTGGCTGAGCGTTGCCGATTCGCCGGTCGTTCCTACCGAGACAATCGCCGAGGTTCCGCTGGCGACATGGTAATCAATCAGTTTTTTCAGGCTTGAACGGTCGACATTACCTTTTTCATCCATCGGCGTGACAAGCGCTACAATACTTCCCGTAAACATGGGCCATCCTCTGTGCTGACGTGCGGACATGAATCTCAATGGTACGTTTGGTCTTGTAATAAAAGCAAGAGACTGAGGGCCTTCAGAATGTTGTATGCCGGTTTTTTTTATGCTTTCCTAAGGAATACCGCACCTTTTTAAAGGAAGAACAGGTTTGACAGCCTCATTACAACACTATCTGGTCATTACAGCCCTGGGCGCGGATCGCCCTGGCATCGTCAATACGATTACCCGTCACGTGAGCAGCTGCGGCTGTAACATCGAAGACAGTCGCTTGGCCATGCTGGGGGATGAGTTCACTTTTATTATGCTGCTTTCCGGTTCATGGAATGCGATTACGCTGATTGAATCCACCCTGCCGCTCAAAGGTGCAGAGCTGGATCTGCTGATCGTGATGAAGCGCACCACCGCGCGCCCGCGTCCAGCGATGCCTGCCACCGTCTGGGTGCAGGTTGAGGTTCCTGATTCGCCGCATATTATTGAGCGCTTTACCGCGCTGTTTGATAGCTGGGAAATGAACATTGCCGAACTGGTGTCGCGCACGCAGCCTGGCGATAACGAAGGCGTTGCGCAGCTGTTTATTCAGATAACCGCCCACAGCCCCGCTACGAAAAATGCATCAAATATTGAGCAAGCGTTCAAAGCCCTATGTACAGAACTGAACGCACAAGGCAGTATAAACGTGATCAATTATTCACAGCATGATGAACAGGATGGAGCTGAGTAATGAACCCACTGAAAGCCGGTGATATCGCACCGAAATTTAGTTTGCCCGATCAAGACGGCGAGCAGGTAAATTTAACCGACTTCCAGGGACAACGTGTTCTGGTCTATTTCTACCCGAAAGCAATGACCCCTGGCTGCACCGTGCAGGCCTGCGGCCTTCGCGACAATATGGATGAGCTGAAAAAGGTTGGCGTTGAAGTGCTGGGCATCAGCACCGATAAACCTGAGAAGCTCTCCCGCTTTGCGGAAAAAGAGTTGCTAAACTTCACGCTGCTCTCCGATGAAGATCACCAGGTTTGCGAGCAGTTTGGCATCTGGGGTGAGAAAACCTTTATGGGCAAAACCTATGACGGCATTCACCGCACCAGCTTCCTGATTGACGCCGACGGTAAAGTCGAGCACGTCTTCGACGACTTCAAAACCACCAACCACCACGACATCGTGCTGGGCTGGCTGCAGGCAAACGCCTAACCCAATAACGTAGCCCGGCCGAGCGCATGTACGACCGGATACATAGGTAACACTTCAGACCGGGAACATAGGTAACACTTTCCTAGTCTATCCGGATAATACTACGGCTTTTCCGGTCATAGTAAGCAAGCGTTGGGTCTCAGTCCAGGGCATAGCGAGTCTCCTCTTCTATGCCAGTTATAACTGTTACCCATGTATCCGGTCTAAAGTGTTACCTATGTTTCCGGTTTGTACCGCAGCGACCCCGGGGTTCCTCCAGGGCCGGCGTAACCGCCTCGCCCGGGCGACACGTTAGTTTGATATTTCTTCTTCTACCACCAGCCCATCCGGCCAGGCGTGAACTACCGCTTTAATCAACGTCGCCAGTGGTATGGCAAAGAACACGCCCCAGAAGCCCCACAGCCCACCGAAAATCACCACCGACAGAATAATCACCAGCGGGTGCAGGTTCACGGCTTCGGAGAACAGCACCGGCACCAGCAGGTTACCGTCCAGCCCCTGAATAATCAGATAGACCGCAAACAGGCTCCAGAACTCGGTACCAAGGCCAAACTGGAACAGCGCCACGCAGACCACCGGAATCGTCACCACGAACGCGCCGATGTAAGGAATAAGGACCGATAGCCCCACCAGCACCGCCAGCAGCAGCGAGTAGTTAAGGCCAAACATCAGGAAGCCAAGCCAGGTGGCAATGCCTACGACGATCATCTCCAGCACCTTACCGCGAATGTAGTTGGTAATTTGCTGGTTCATCTCTTTCCACACCTGCCCTGCCAGACCGCGGTTGCGCGGCAGCACGCGACGCACCGCGTTCAGCATCTGCTCTTTATCCTTCACCAGGAAAAAGACCATCAGCGGCACCAGCACCAGATAGACTGCCAGCGTCAGCAGTCCCATCAGCGAGGCCACCGAATATTTCACCACCGAGTCACCGAGCGTTAGCATTCGGGTACGCATATTTTCGGCCATCGCATCAATGATCCCGGCATCCATCAGCGCAGGATAGCGGCGGGGCAGCGTGGCGGCATAATCAGAAAGCTTGTTCAGCATGCCCGGCATGTCGTGGATAAGGTTAATCCCCTGCTGCCAGGCAATCGGCATCACCACGAAGGACATCAGCAACAGAATGCCGATAAACAGCACCATCACGGCGGTAGTGGCCCAGGTACGCGACCAGCCCAGCCGCTCCAGGCGGACGGTCGGCCACTCCAGCAGATAGGCCAGCACCAGTGCAACCAGCAGCGGCGCCAACAGGCCACTGAAGAAGAACAGAATGCAAAAACCTGCCACCAGAATGACCAGCAGCGCGATCGCCTCCGGGTCACTAAATCGGCGGCGGTACCACTGCATCAACATCTCGAGCATAAATCGATTCCCTGAACGCTTTGCTTTCACACGGAGATGAATTGTATCGAAGTGTCACAAAAAAGACTCCGCTTTTTATATTTATCCCAACAATCTCGCGATTATCATTTTCATCCCGTGAGCAGATAGATACACTCCCAGAGCAGCGTAAAATGGAACGTAAGATTATGCTGTTGGTCAAAACAGGCACATCCCCACATTACAGGACAGAGGTTATGTTCAGGCAGTTGAAAAAAACGCTGTTGGCATCCCTTATTGCAACGCTTACGCTCGGGCAAATCGCTCCGGCCTTTGCGGATTCGGCTGATACTCTCCCGGATATGGGCACCTCAGCAGGAAGCACGCTCTCCATCGGTCAGGAGATGCAGATGGGGGATTACTATGTCCGTCAGCTGCGCGGAAGCGCTCCGCTGATTAATGATCCGCTGCTGGTTCAGTACATCAATTCACTGGGGATGCGTCTGGTTTCGCACGCCTTTTCCGTCCGTACGCCGTTCCACTTCTATCTGATTAACAACGACGACATCAACGCCTTCGCCTTCTTCGGCGGTAACGTGGTGCTGCACTCAGCGCTATTTCGCTATTCCGATACCGAGAGCCAGCTGGCGTCGGTAATGGCGCACGAAATCTCCCACGTCACCCAGCGTCACCTGGCGCGCGCGATGGAAGACCAGAAGCGTAACGCTCCGCTGACCTGGGTTGGCGCCCTCGGTTCAATTTTACTGGCGATGGCCAGCCCGCAGGCCGGTATGGCGGCGCTAAGCGGCACGCTGGCCGGTACCCAGCAGGGCATGATCAGCTTTACTCGCCAGAATGAAGAAGAGGCTGACCGCATCGGTATCCAGGTACTGCAGCGTTCAGGCTTTGATCCCCAGGCCATGCCGGCCTTTATGGAAAAGCTCCTCGACCAGTCGCGCTACTCATCGCGGCCGCCGGAAATGCTGCTGACTCACCCCCTGCCCGAAAGCCGTCTGTCCGACGCGCGTAACCGCGCCAACCAGATGCGTCCGGTGGTGGTGCAATCTTCCGCCGATTTCTATTTCGCTAAAGCGCGTACCCTCGGCATGTATAACTCCGGTAAGAACCAGCTCGGCAGCGACCTGCTGGATAACTGGTCGAAGGGAAATATTCGCGAGCAGCACGCCGCACAGTACGGCCGTGCGCTGCTGGCCATGGAAGCGAAAAACTACGCCGAGGCGAGCAAACAGCTGCAGCCGCTGCTGAGCGCCGAGCCGCAAAACGCCTGGTATCTTGACCTGGCAACGGATATCGACCTCGGGCAGAAGAAAACCGCCGAGGCCATCAGCCGTCTGAAAAATGCCCGTGAACTGCGTACCAACCCTGTGCTGCAGCTCAACCTGGCGAACGCCCTGCTTGAGGGCGGGCAGCCTGCGGAAGCGGCAACTATTCTGAACCGCTACACCTTTAACAATAAAGACGATACCAACGGCTGGGATTTGCTAGCCCAGGCGGAAGCCGCGCTGGGTAATCGTGATCAGGAGCTGGCGGCTCGCGCCGAGAATATGGCGCTGGTAGGCAGACTCGATCAGGCGATTTCCATGCTCAGCTCGGCCAGCGGTCAGGTGAAACTGCGTAGCCTCCAGCAGGCGCGCTACGATGCCCGTATCGATCAGCTACGCGAGCTGCAGGAACGCTTCCGCCCTTATCAGAAAATGTAAACAGGAGAGACGATGACGGATTCGGTCACGATTTATCACAACCCGCGCTGCTCAAAGAGCCGCGAGACCTTAACCCTGCTGAAGGATAATGGCATCGATCCTGAGGTGGTGCTGTATCTCGACACGCCGCCGGATACCGCGACGCTGCGCAAACTGATTGACATGCTCGGCTTCAGCAGCGCGCGCGAACTGATGCGCCAGAAAGAAGATCTCTACAAATCGCTGAACCTCGCCGACAGCCAACTTAGCGAAGAACAACTTATCCAGGCGATGATTGAGAATCCAAAACTGATTGAGCGCCCTATCGTTGTTCACAACGGGCAGGCGCGCATTGGTCGTCCGCCGGAGCAGGTGCTGGAAATCGTTCGCTAATCCCTTCTACCCGCCGCGGTTGATATTGTTCGGCTGCGGCACGCTCTCCCCCTTCCAGATGCGAACGTAATTCCAGCGTTTTGTACCGCTTGCATACATTGATAAACACTTTGCGTTGTACCATCTGTAGTTTGATTTTCCCTGCCTCTCCATGATGTCAAACTTGTTAGAGTCCCGCCATCCACTGGTCTTCACGGAGAGAAGCGATGAGCGAGAACGCCACATCGATGCCGCATGATGCGATTTTTAAGCAGTTCTTGCAGGATCCTGCCACCGCTCGCGATTTTCTACAGATTCATCTTCCTGGTTCGCTGCAGCGTCTTTGCGATCTCGATACGCTCAAGCTCGAGTCCGGTAGCTTTATTGAAGAGAGTCTACAGGCAAGCTATTCTGATATGCTTTACTCGCTTAAAACGACAGCTGGAGACGGCTATATTTATGCCCTGATCGAGCATCAGAGTAAGCCAGACCGTCATATGGGATTTCGCCTGATGCGCTATGCTATTGCCGCCATGCAGCGTCATCTCAATGCGGGGCACCGACGGCTTCCTTTGGTTATCCCCATTCTTTTTTATCATGGACTCGTGAGTCCCTACCCTCATTCACTAAACTGGACAGATGAATTTGCCGCACCGGAAATGGCACGAGCGTTCTATAGTCAACCCTTTCCGCTGGCCGATATCACCGTCATCCCCGACAGCGAAATTATGCATCACCGACGTATTGCCTCGCTAGAATTGCTGCAAAAGCATATTCGGCTACGGGATCTAGCCGAGCTTATCGCTCCTCTAGCTCAGCTATTAGTGATGGGATACACTGATCGCGACAGACTAATCGCAATCCTGAACTATATGTTGTTAAACGGCACCGCCGACCAGCCAGAAAAACTGATTCAGGAACTGGCACAACGCACAGCACATCATGAGGGAACACTGATGACGGTCGCAGAGTATCTGGAACAAAAAGGTTGGAAAAAGGGCCTGGAAAAAGGCATGGAAAAAGGGTTAGCAGAAGGCAGAAACGAAGCCGCCACCCGTATAGCCAAAGCCCTACTTCAGGACGGTATGGAACGGCAACGGGTTATCGCACTTACCGGTGTCCTGGCAGATGATCTTAACGCCATCGCACAGGAAAAAGCGGAATAACCTACAGCTTCAGAATCTCTTTCACAAACGGAATGGTCAGCTTGCGCTGGGCGGTGATAGAGGCGTGATCGAGCTGATCCAGCGTCTGGAACAGCGTGCGCATTTCGCGATCCAGACGTTTGAGCATAAAACGGCACACATCGTCCGGCATTTCAAAGCCGCGCAGGCGGGCACGTAGCTGCAATGCCTGTAATTTATCTTCATCGGATAGTGGTTGCAGCTTGTAGATTTGCCCCCAGTCGAGGCGAGAAGCGAGATCCGGCAGACCCAGATTCAGCTGACGCGGTGGGCGATCGCCGGTGATCAGCAGGCGGGTATTGCCCGACTCGAGGATCCGGTTGTAGAGATTAAAAATCGCCATTTCCCACAGTTCGTCTCCCGCTACGCACTCGATATTATCGATGCACACCAGCGAAAGCTGCTCCATCCCTTCCAGCACTTCCGGAACAAACCAGGTACGTTTATCCAGCGGAACGTAGCCCACGGCATCGCCGCGCTGCGAGAGTTCGGCGCAGGCTGCATGCAGCAAATGGCTGCGTCCGGCACCTTCACGTGCCCAGATATAGATGTATCCGCTGTGCTCCTGCCGCAGCACGTTTTGCAGTGCAGCAAGTAAAGAAGGGTTATCACCTGGGAAGAAACTCGCAAAGGTTTCATCATCAGGAAGATAAAGTGGCAAAGAGAGCTGTGCCGGTGCGTTCAGAGAGACCTCAACATGGGCTTACGAAAAAACGGGAAGAGTTTACCACAGAAAATAGCGGGGAGAGAACCGGGCGGCGATCCGCCCGGCTTGAGGATCACGACTTAGAGGTATCACTCTCGTCCGCGTCCAGCACCACTTCTTCCGGACGCAGGACACTTATCAGCTTGAAGACCAGGCTCAGACAGATACCAACGATCGTCGCCAGCGCCATGCCTTTCAGCTCAGCCGCGCCGATGTGCACTTTCGCGCCGCTGACGCCGATGATCAGGATGACGGAGGTCAGGATCAGGTTCTGCGCTTTGCTGTAATCCACTTTGGATTCGATCAGCACGCGGATACCGGAGGCACCGATTACGCCGTACAGCAGCAGAGAAACGCCGCCCATGACCGGCAGTGGGATAATCTGAATCGCCGCCGCCAGCTTACCAACGCAGGAGAGCAGAATCGCAATGATTGCCGCGCCGCCGATAACCCAGGTGCTGTACACGCGGGTAATCGCCATCACGCCGATGTTTTCACCGTAGGTGGTGTTCGGCGTGGAGCCAAAGAAACCGGAGATCACGGTGGAAAGGCCGTTGGCAAACATCGAACGGTGCAGACCCGGATCGCGAATCAGGTCTTTCTTGACGATGTTCGCCGTCACCACCAGGTGGCCGACGTGCTCGGCAATCACCACCAGCGCCGCTGGCAGGATAGTGAAGATAGCAAACCACTCAAAGCGCGGGGTATAGAAGGTTGGCAGCGCGAACCAGTGCGCATTCGCAATCGGCGAAGTGTCCACAACGCCCATCACGAAGGAGAGCGCGTAGCCCACCAGCACGCCGATAAGAATCGGGATAATCGCCAGGAAGCCGCGGAACAGCACCGAGCCAAACACGGTGACGCCCAGGGTTACCAGCGAAATAATAATGGTTTTGGTATCCGCAGACTGACCGTCCGGCGGCAGCAGGCCCGCCATGTTCGCCGCCACGCCCGCCAGCTCCAGACCGATAACGGCAACGATTGCGCCCATCGCCGCAGGAGGGAACATCACGTCAAGCCAGCCGGTCCCCGCTTTCTTCACGATGAAAGAGACCAGGCAGAACAGCACGCCGCACATAATAAAGCCGCCCAGCGCCACTTCGTAGCCTAACGGCAGCAGCAGCAGTACCGGAGAGATAAAGGCAAAGCTGGAGCCCAGATAGGCCGGGATTTTGCCTTTACAGATGAAGAGGTACAGCAGCGTCCCAAGACCGTTGAACAACAAAACGGTGGCCGGGTTGATGTGAAACAAGACTGGCACCAGCACGGTTGCGCCAAACATGGCGAATAAATGCTGCAAGCTAAGCGGGATGGTCTGTAAAAGCGGCGGTCTTTCACTTACCCCAATGGCACGGCGTGTCATGATGTTTTCCTCGAGTGTGTTATTAGCTTCGGTTTTTTTATTCAAAAAAAAGCCGACTCTAAAAGTCGGCTCTTTTTATTTTTTCGTTTACTTGGTACCAAAAATCTTATCGCCGGCATCGCCGAGGCCCGGAATAATGTATCCGTGCTCGTTCAGGCCCTGGTCAATCGACGCGGTGTACAGCTCGATGTCCGGGTGCGCTTTTTCCAGCGCGGCAATACCTTCCGGCGCAGCAACCAACACCAGCACCTTAATGCTGGAGCAGCCCGCTTTCTTCAGCAGGTCGATGGTGGCGATAACGGAACCGCCGGTAGCCAGCATTGGGTCAACGATCAGCGCCATACGTTCATCGATGTTGGAGACCAGCTTCTGGAAGTAAGGTACCGGCTCCAGCGTCTCTTCGTCACGGTACATACCGACAACGCTGATACGCGCGCTTGGTACGTTTTCCAGTACGCCGTCCATCATGCCCAGGCCTGCACGCAGGATTGGCACAACGGTAATTTTCTTACCTTTGATCTGGTCGATTTCTACCGGGCCGTTCCAGCCTTCGATAGTCACTTTTTCGGTTTCCAGACCGGCGGTAGCTTCATAAGTCAGCAGGCTGCCGACTTCGGAGGCGAGTTCACGGAAGCGTTTGGTGCTGATGTCGTTCTCGCGCATCAGGCCCAGCTTGTGTTTGACGAGTGGGTGTTTAACTTCCACAATCTTCATTCTCTTTCTCCTTTAGATGGGGCAGCCACAAAAAAAATCGCGGGATTATACCGCTTTTTTACGATTGCGCCATACCTGTGATGATTGACCAGGATCAAGCAAAGCGGTGAATGGGTCCCCAGAGAGTATAAGACAGGATAAAAATAAACCCCGACTCGCGGGGTTTTATTTTACGTATTCAGCGGGTTAGAGCTCTTCGCCGTTGGTCGCAATCACCTTCTGATACCAGGCAAAAGATTTTTTACGGCTGCGCGCCAGCGTACCGTTACCTTCGTTGTCTTTATCGACATAAATAAAGCCGTAGCGTTTCTTCATTTCGCCGGTGCCAGCGGAAACCAGGTCGATACAGCCCCACGGGGTGTAGCCCATCAGATCCACACCGTCTTCCACAACCGCTTTTTTCATTTCGGCAATATGCGCTGAGAGATAGTCGATACGGTACTGGTCGTTCACCGTGCCGTCGCTTTCCAGCACGTCAATCGCCCCGAAACCGTTCTCCACGATAAACAGCGGCAGCTGATAGTGGTCATAGAACCAGTTCAGCGAATAGCGCAGGCCCACCGGGTCAATCTGCCAGCCCCAGTCGGACTTTTGTACATATGGGTTGGAGACCAGGCTGGTGGTTTCGTCGTAGTCGAGCTGCGGGTTATCGTCGGTGGCCTTGGTGGCAAACGACATATAGTAGCTAAAGCCGATGTAATCGACGCAGCCCTGGGTCAGCGCCTGACGGTCTTCGTCGGTAATATCCAGCTCAAAACCGCGACGCTCGAAGTAGTTCAGCAGATGCTGCGGGTACTTGCCGCGCACGTGCACGTCGGTAAACCAGTAGCGACGGTGCATGGCGTTCATCGCCATCATCATATCGTTTGGCGCACAGCTCAGCGGGTAGATTGGGCACATGGCAATCATGCAGCCAACCTGCAGCGCTGGGTTAATCTCACGCGCGGCTTTTACGGCCAGCGCGCTCGCCACCAGCTCATAGTGCGCAGCCTGATACATCACCGGTTCGCGGTCTTCACCCGGCTGGTACTTCAGCCCCGAGTTGGTAAACGGTGCAAAATCTTCGTGGAAGTTTGCCTGGTTATTGATTTCGTTGAACGTCATCCAGTACTTCACTTTGTGCTGGTAACGGGTAAATACTACTTTGGCGAAGCGGACAAAGAATTCAATCAGCTTACGGTTGCGCCAGCCGCCGTATTCGGTGACCAGATGGTATGGCATCTCGAAGTGCGACAAGGTAATCACCGGCTCAATGCCAAGCTTGAGACACTCGTCGAACAAATCATCATAGAATTGCAGGCCCGCTTCGTTCGGGGTCAGCTCATCGCCGTTCGGGAAAATACGCGTCCAGGCAATAGAGGTACGGAAGCACTTGTAGCCCATTTCAGCGAACAGCTTCAGATCGTCTTTATAGCGATGATAGAAGTCGATGGCTTCGTGGTTCGGATAGTTTTTTCCTGGCAGTACGCCGTTGGTAATTTCGCGCGGCACGCCGTGCGCACCGGCGGTCATCACATCCGCCACGCTCACACCCTTCCCGCCTTCCTGCCAACCGCCTTCAAGTTGGTGTGCGGCTACCGCGCCGCCCCAGAGAAACCCAGCTTTAAATCCAGACATATCTTTCCCTCGTTAAACAGTGAGTTATCGCTGCGAATAGTGCTGATTGAAATGGTAAACCGCGCCGATAAGCCCGGCGTCGTTGCCATGGCTGACGGTATCGATGTAGTCGGCAATGCCGAACCAGGCCAGATGCTCACGCATCAGGGCTAGAAAACCAGGGCGCTCGACAATGCCACCGCCGATAAAAATAGTCTGCGGGTCAAACAGGTTTACCAGGTTGTAAAGGCCGGTGCCGATATCGTTGAGAAACTCTGATACCAGTCGCTGACAGATGGCGTCACCCGCGTCAAAGCGGTCAAAAATTTCCTCGCCCGTCACCTCTTCCAACGCTTTGCCGATATGCTGCGCGTAGCGATGGCGCAGCACGCGCAGGGTGCAGTTTTCATTCATGGAGTAGCGACGGACGTCGCGTGAACCGGGACGCATGGTTTGCATATAGCCAAACTCACCGGCGCGAAAACGGGCGCCGTGCACCAGTTGGTTGTTGCAGAAGATAGCGCCGCCGATGCCGGTGCCGATGGTCATCACCAGGCAGTTGGTCATATCACGGGCCTTGCCCTGCCAACGTTCCGCCAGCAGCACGCAGTTGGCGTCGTTCTCGATCGCCACCGGAAGACCGGCGCGTTCTTCCAGCCACGCTTTAATGGCAAAGTTGTCGAACCGACGAATGGCGCCGCCCATTTCGATAAAGCCGGTATGCGGGTTAACGTAGCCCGGCGCGCTGATGGCAATCCCTGTGCACTCTGGGTGGGCCGTAATCCAGCGCTCAATCGCCGCCAGAATCTGGTCACCATCGCTGTTGCTAATCGGCTCTTTTCCCTTATCGAGCAGCTCACCGCTTGCGGCAACAACGCCCATCTTTAACGCCGTACCCCCAATATCAAAGGCAGCAATCTTCATTCCATTCATCCCTTGTAGCCGTTTTACATCGGTGATTGGCTTCGCTGAAACAAAAAACAGAAACCGGTTTCATTGATATGATGTGGATTGTGCTCAGTGGATGCAAGGACAAGGGTGTACCCGGTTTCATTTTCGTGAGCAGTATCATATTTGACCGATATATAGATGGAAACAATGGAAAAACCGGGAGGTAAAAATTGGGATCAGAATAGGCTCGCAAACGTTTGCCTGGACTGATAGAATTGCGCCGATTTTTCTTGCTATCGCAAACGCGTGGAGACTTAGCAGTGACCGACAAAACCTCTCTCAGCTATAAAGATGCCGGTGTTGATATTGACGCAGGAAACGCTCTGGTTGACCGTATCAAAGGGGTGGTGAAGAAAACTCGCCGTCCGGAAGTGATGGGTGGATTAGGCGGTTTTGGCGCACTGTGCGCGCTGCCGCAAAAATATCGCGAACCGGTGCTGGTTTCCGGCACTGACGGCGTTGGCACCAAATTGCGTTTAGCGATGGATTTAAAACGTCACGACACTATCGGCATCGATCTGGTGGCCATGTGCGTGAACGACCTGGTGGTACAAGGCGCCGAGCCGCTGTTCTTCCTCGACTACTATGCGACCGGTAAGCTGGACGTCGATACCGCAGCAAGCGTTATCAGCGGCATCGCCGAAGGCTGTCTGCAGTCTGGCTGTGCGCTGGTTGGCGGCGAAACCGCCGAAATGCCGGGCATGTACCACGGTGAAGATTACGACGTAGCCGGTTTCTGCGTGGGTGTGGTCGAGAAGTCAGAAATCATCGACGGCAGCAAAGTGACCGACGGCGACGTACTGATTGCCCTCGGCTCCAGCGGCCCGCACTCCAACGGCTACTCGCTGGTGCGCAAAGTTATTGAAGTGAGCGGCTGCAACCCGGATACCACTCAACTGGAAGGCAAAACCTTGGCCGACCACCTGTTGGCACCGACCCGCATCTACGTGAAGTCCATTCTGGAACTGATTGCCAGCGTCGACGTTCACGCTATCGCCCACCTGACCGGCGGCGGCTTCTGGGAAAACATCCCGCGCGTGCTGCCGGACAACACCCAGGCGGTGATTGATGAATCCTCCTGGCAGTGGCCAGCGGTATTCAACTGGCTGCAGGATGCCGGCAACGTGAGCCAGCATGAAATGTACCGCACCTTTAACTGCGGCGTGGGCATGGTTATTGCGCTGGCGGCCGATCAGGCTGACAAAGCGATTGCGCTGATGAACGAAAAAGGTGAAAACGCGTGGAAAATCGGCTATATCAAAGCCTCTGATTCCGAACAGCGTGTGGTCATCGAATAAATGAAAAATATCGTGGTGCTGATTTCCGGCAGCGGCAGCAACTTACAGGCGATTATCGATGCCTGTGAGCAGAAAAGGATTCCAGGCACCATCAGGGCGGTATTTAGCAACAAGGCCGACGCGTTCGGCCTTGAGCGGGCGCGTGAGGCCGGTATTCCCCAGCACGCGCTGGCTGCCAGCCAATTTGCCAGCCGCGAAGCCTTTGACCGCGAGCTGATGCATGAAATTGACGCCTATGCGCCCGATGTCGTGGTGCTGGCAGGCTACATGCGCATTCTGAGCGCAGAGTTTGTTCAGCACTATCAGGGCAAGCTGCTCAACATCCACCCTTCCCTGCTGCCAAAATACCCGGGCCTGAACACCCATCGTCAGGCGCTAGACAACGGCGATACGGAACACGGCACCTCGGTGCATTTCGTGACCGAAGAGCTGGACGGCGGGCCGGTGATTTTGCAGGCTAAGGTGCCGGTTTTCGCCGGTGACGACGAAGCGGAAATCACCTCACGCGTTCAGGCGCAGGAGCACGCTATCTATCCTCTGGTGGTGAGCTGGTTCCTTAATGGCCGTCTGAAGATGCAGGATAATCACGCCTGGCTTGACGACATTAAGCTGCCGCCGGAAGGCTATGCCGCAGAATAAATCCAGTAGCCCGGACGAGGCGTGTCAACGCCGACTCCTCGGCATCTCCCCGGCGTCACTTCGTTCGGCCGGGCTACCTGACTAAGAGGGCCTTATGGCCCTCTTTTTTATGCAAATCAGGATAACTGTCATACTAAGATGACACAGTTGGACATAGCCCGGCAAAGCTAGCAATATAATCAGTAGACGACGTTGCCGCGTCCCGTGAATAAACCGGAGTGTGAGTAGTAATGGGTCAGGAAAAACTGTACATCGAAAAAGAACTGAGCTGGTTGTCATTCAACGAGCGCGTCCTCCAGGAAGCGGCTGACAAAAGTAACCCGCTTATTGAACGTATGCGTTTCCTGGGGATCTACTCCAACAACCTCGACGAATTCTACAAGGTCCGCTTTGCGGAGCTAAAGCGCCGCATCATCATTAGCGAAGAACAGGGTGTCACCACGCATTCTCGTCACCTGCTGAGCCGTATTCAGGCCCGGGTGCTGAAAGCCGATCAGGAGTTCGATGGCCTCTACAACGAACTCTTGCTGGAGATGGCCCGTAACCAGATCTTCCTGATTAACGAACGCCAGCTTTCCGTCAATCAGCAGGGCTGGCTGCGTCACTACTTTAAACAGCATCTGCGCCAGCACATCACCCCGATCCTGCTGAATCGGGAGACCGATCTGGTCCAGTTCCTGAAAGACGATTACACCTACCTGGCGGTCGAAATTATCCGCGGCGACGAGATCAACTACGCGCTGCTGGAGATCCCGTCAGATAAAGTGCCGCGCTTCGTCAACCTGCCGCCAGAAACGCCGCGCCGTCGCAAACCGATGATCCTGCTGGATAACATCCTGCGCTACTGCCTGGATGATATCTTCAAAGGCTTCTTCGACTACGACGCCCTCAACGCCTACTCCATGAAAATGACCCGTGATGCCGAGTACGATCTGGTGCACGAAATGGAGTCGAGCCTGATGGAGCTGATGTCCTCGAGCCTGAAGCAGCGTCTGACCGCCGAGCCGGTGCGTTTTGTGTACCAGCGTGATATGCCGGATGCGATGGTAGAAATGCTGCGTAAAAAGCTGACCATTTCCCGCTATGATTCCATCGTGCCGGGTGGTCGCTACCACAACTTTAAAGACTTTATTGGCTTCCCGAACGTCGGTAAAGCCAACCTGGTCAACAAGCCAATGCCGCGCTTGCGCCATCTATGGTTCGATAAGTTCCGCAACGGCTTCGATGCTATTCGCGAACGCGACGTGCTGCTCTACTACCCGTACCACACCTTTGAGCACGTGCTGGAGCTGCTGCGTCAGGCCTCGTTCGACCCAAGCGTACTGGCGATTAAGATCAACATCTACCGCGTAGCGAAAGACTCACGCATTATTGATGCGATGATCCACGCCGCCCACAACGGTAAAAAAGTCACCGTGGTGGTGGAACTGCAGGCACGCTTCGACGAAGAGGCCAACATTCATTGGGCGAAACGCCTGACCGAAGCGGGCGTTCACGTGATCTTCTCCGCGCCGGGACTGAAAATTCACGCCAAGCTGTTCCTGGTGTCGCGTAAAGAAGGCGATGACGTGGTGCGCTATGCGCACATCGGCACCGGTAACTTTAACGAGAAAACAGCGCGTATCTACACCGACTACTCGCTACTGACCGCCGATGCCCGCATCACCAACGAAGTACGCCGGGTGTTTAACTTTATCGAGAACCCGTATCGTCCGGTGAACTTCGACTATCTGCTGGTCTCGCCGCAAAACTCCCGTCGTCTGCTCTACGAGATGATCGACCGTGAAATCGCCAACGCGCAAAACGGCCAGGCCGCAGGAATTACCCTAAAACTCAACAACCTGGTCGATAAAGGGCTGGTTGATCGTCTGTACGCGGCCTCCAGTTCCGGCGTGCAGGTCAATCTTCTGATCCGCGGCATGTGTTCTCTGATTCCAGAATTAGAGGGGATCAGCGATAATATTCGTGTGATCAGCATCGTTGACCGTTTCCTTGAGCACGATCGCATCTATATTTTTGAGAACGGCGGCGATAAACGCGTTTATCTCTCCTCCGCTGACTGGATGACCCGAAATATCGACTACCGTATCGAAGTGGCGACCCCGCTGCTCGACCCGCGCCTTAAACAGCGGATCCTCGATATTATCGATATTCTGTTCAGCGACACGGTGAAAGCCCGCTTTATTGATAAAGAACTGAGTAATCGCTATGTGCCACGCGGCAACCGACGCAAGGTCCGCGCGCAGCAGGCGATTTACGATTACCTCAAATCACTTGAACAACCTGACTAACCTATGCCAATAAAAAGCAAAGCACCCCGGCCGCAGGAGTTTGCGGCGGTTGATCTTGGTTCGAACAGTTTCCATATGGTTATCGCGCGCGTCGTCGACGGCGCGATGCAGATTATTGGCCGTCTGAAGCAACGTGTTCATCTGGCCGATGGGCTGGATGAAAACAATATGCTGAGCGAAGAGGCAATGGAGCGCGGTCTTAGCTGCCTGTCGCTGTTTGCCGAACGCCTGCAGGGCTTCGCTCCGTCCAGCGTCTGTATCGTCGGTACCCATACGCTGCGTCAGGCCGCGAACGCCACCGAGTTTCTGACGCGAGCGGAAAAGGTGATCCCTTACCCTATTGAAATCATCTCCGGGAACGAAGAAGCCCGTCTGATTTTTATGGGCGTAGAGCACACTCAGCCTGAAAAAGGCCGCAAGCTGGTGATTGATATCGGCGGCGGCTCCACCGAGTTGGTGATTGGCGAAGACTTCGAGCCGAAGCTGGTCGAAAGTCGTCGTATGGGCTGCGTTAGCTTTGCGCAGCAGTTCTTCCTCGCCGGCACCATCAACCGCGAAAACTTCCAGCGCGCACGCCTGGCGGCAGTGCAGAAGCTGGAAACGCTGGCGTGGCAGTACCGCATTCAGGGCTGGAATTTTGCCATGGGCGCGTCTGGCACCATCAAAGCGGCCCATGAAGTGCTGGTTGAGATGGGCGAAAAGGACGGTTTTATCACCCCTGAACGTCTCGAGATGCTGGTAGAAGAGGTGCTGAAGTATAAAAACTTCAATAGCCTGAGCCTGCCGGGCCTGTCGGAAGAGCGTAAAGGCGTGTTCGTGCCGGGGCTGGCTATTCTCTGCGGCGTATTCGATGCACTGGCGATTAAAGAACTTCGTCTCTCCGACGGTGCGCTCCGTGAAGGCGTGCTGTATGAAATGGAAGGCCGTTTCCGCCACCAGGACGTGCGCAGCCGCACCGCGCAAAGTCTGGCAAACCAGTACAACATTGACCGTGAACAGGCGCAGCGCGTGCTGGAAACGACCATGCAGATGTACGATCAGTGGCTGGAGCAAAACCCGAAGCTGGGCAATCCACAGCTGACTGCGCTGCTGAAATGGGCTTCGATGCTGCATGAAGTCGGGTTGAATATTAACCATAGCGGCATGCACCGCCATTCGGCCTATATTCTGCAAAACAGCGATTTGCCGGGCTTCAACCAGGAGCAGCAGTATCTGATGTCGACGCTGGTGCGCTTCCACCGTAAGGCGATTAAGCTCGACGAACTGCCGCGCTTTACGCTGTTCAAGAAGAAACAGTTCCTGCCGATGATCCAGTTGCTGCGCCTTGGCGTGCTGCTGAACAACCAGCGTCAGGCGACAACCACGCCACCGACGCTGAAGCTGACCACCGAGGCTAACCACTGGACGCTCTGCTTCCCGCACGACTGGTTTACCCAGAACGCGCTGGTGCTGCTCGATCTGGAGAAAGAGCAGCAGTACTGGGAGAGCGTCACCGGCTGGCTGTTAAAAATCACTGAGGAGCGTGCGCCCGACGAAGTGGTCGCCGCCTGATTCACACGCCGCCGTTTCCGCTACCGCCAGCTCCTCCAGGGGAGCTGGCTTGCCGATGCCGTACCCCTGCAGATAATCAATCCCCAGCGCAATCGCCGCCGTGCGGATCTCCTCGTTTTCAACGTACTCCGCCACCACCCGCATCCTCTTCATGCGCGCCAGATGGCAGATAGACGAGACAATCTGGTAATCCAGGCTGCTGGTCGCAATATTGCGGATAAAACTGCCGTCGATTTTCAGAATATCGGCGCTGATATGTTTGAGACGCGCGTAGCTGGCATAGCCGGTTCCAAAATCGTCAATCGCCACCCGACAGCCCAACTCCTGAAGCTCACGCAGCGTCCGCCGCGCCTGCTCGGCATTCACCAGCGAGTGGCTCTCGGTTATCTCAAAGACCAGCTGCCAGGCCTCAATACCGTACTCTTCCAGCAGTTCCTTCACCTGATGCGCAAAGCCAGTTCCGCTCGCCGTGGAAGGCGAGAGGTTAAGCGCCAGACGCATACCTGGATTACTTTCCCGACGGCTCGCCATAAAGACCAGCGTATTTTCCAGCACCCAGAGATCGATGCGCGAGGCCATGCCAAACTCATAGGCGACCGGTAAGAACAACAGCGGCGAGATAAGTTCGCCATCATCACCAAGCATACGCAGCAGGACTTCGTGATAATCATCGCCGCGAATACCGACAATCGGCTGCGCCATCAGTCGGAAGCGGTTGTTTTCCAGCGCCTGCTGCACCCGCACCATCATGGCGATCTTATCTTTCAGCTCTTGCTGCAGGTACTGCGCGCCGCGGCGCTGTAAGTTTTCCGGGCGATTCGTAGCAAGCGAAAGCTCCGCCACCGTATTCAGCTCCCCCAGCATCAGCGAGAGATGGGCCACCGGCGAATGGATATAGCAATAGCTAATACCAATCTGCGGCTGCAGCGGCATCCCGTTCCAGCTGTAGCGGAACTGCTTCAGACGGTCGTAGAGCGCTTCCACTCGCTCTTTATAGGATTCAGTATGCAGCAGCACCGCCAGGTCACTACCGGTAAGCTGGTAGACGTTCTCGCCGGGGCGGAGCATTTCGCTAAGATACTTCGCCAGATTCTGCTTGTAGTTGATACGCAACATAATGCCATAGTGGCGCGTCAGCACTTCAAGATCCGGCATGCGTAAAAAGCACAGTACCGACCACGGCGTATTGTTCACCGCCCGACTCAGCGCGCGCATGTTAGGCAGGCTGACCACCGGGTCGATGAAGGCAATGCGGCGCACGCGTTCATGAATGGCGCGCTGGCGGCTGGAGAGCATCGCCATATACGCAATAATAAACGAGAAGATCAGGTAACTCGATGAGGTTATCGCCAGCTGGACGCTATAGCCTGCGCTTTTAGGTACATAGTGATAGTGGATGGCCACAATCAGCATCAGCGTCCAGATAACCGAGATAAAGCGGTAGCCAAAGCGCATCGAACCCCAGAGCATAATCGGCAGCAGCAGCGACAGCGTATAGTTGGTGCTGAATATCGTGCTGCCTTTGGTCATCGGCACCATCAGCATCGAGAAAACACCAATCACCAGGGTGCTCCAGGCCAGCATTTCCGGCCATTTCACCTTTGGATCAAAATCACGGCGCACCTGCGACAAGAAGCTGCGAAGATAGTTAGGGTTACGGATTAAACGCACCATCAGATAGCATAGCGGCACGCCGGTCAGATAGCCCATCAGCAACGACTGGTAGTTAATCAGATTGCGCTGGGTGAGCGGAGAGGCCCACTCGGTATCCCCCAGGCTCGGATACAGCCCAAGATACAGCGCAAACTGTATCAGCAGCATGAAAACCGTCGATGGGACAAACATCTGCCAGAACAGCCGATGCGCCATCAGCCGCGTATCGCCGTGTGAAATCATCTTGCGTTGCTGGTTAAAAAACTGATACCCGCCCCATGCCACAATCGTCGGAATGAGGAACTGCAACGCAATGCCCACCCTTTCCACAAAATGGAGATCGTCAGTAAGATAGCAGCTAATACCTGCAACAAGGCCAGGCAGCGCTTTCCAGTTGAAGAACAACATCATGCAAAGCATAAACGGCAGCGGTAGGTAATAAAGGTAGGTTTTGCCGCCGCCAATATAGGTGTATGTATTAGCAAATTTGATTATTGGTAACACAAGAAGAGGCAATATCAGGGGCAGTCCCCACCACTCATCTCGATATTGCTTATATATTTTACTGAAATTCATAGATGCTCTAAGGATACCCCAAATCCAGCTGGGTATTTTCAGACAGGCATCCAACCTGGCTTAAAAAAGGCCGCGAGAGAAGATATTACGCGGGTCAGGTGGAGATTTTAGTTATCGCTTACGAATGAAGTTTGATATGAGTCAAAAAATAACGTACATAAAAACACTAATTTTCTTTTCTTTGGTCTACCCCTCGTAATCAAGGCCTGCTTGTGAATACGAATAATATCTTATATAACATTAATTAATGTTTTATCTGACGGATTTTTACATTCATCGCAATTGACCCACGCCCCGCTCTGTGCCTTAATGTATGTACCGCCCGTCTATGGGTATAACGTAAGGACCCCTTTGTGAGCCAGGTTACCAGCCTACGAAAACGACACCGATTTAATGGTCGAATGACCCGTATCGTACTGCTTATCAGCTTTATCTTCTTCTTCGGACGCTTCGTCTACTCCTCCATCGGCGCGTGGCATCACCACCAGGACAAAAAAGAGTCCCAGCAGAGCAGCCTGTCGCAAAAGACTTCCCCCGCGCAAACCGACGACCGTTAACGCCCCTTTTTTTCCGACACCGAGATTCCTTACCGAATGGCTAAAAGATTGATTTTTAACCATCCGGTAAGGAATTTAGTCGTGTTTCATCCCCATGATGCCACATTAGTTTCAATTCGTACTTTATTAGCCAAAAAATAATTTCCCGCACAATTACACAAACTTTTCCTTTTCTGCTGCCGCAACATGCCGCGCTGATTTTTTGATGCATCAATCAGTCGTCTAAAAAAACGGCGATAAAAGCGCAAATAGTCGCTAATACATAACTCCAAAAGCACCCTACTTATAAATATATAGATTTTTTGTATATATGTTGAATATTTAATTGAATCTTCCACCATTAATTTTAAAGCGGCAGGATTTTTACCATGAAAGGTTTTACGTTATTTCCCAAAATAAGAAGTGGATTGGAGTGGATGTCAGGTCACAGCGACGCGGTTATCCAGTTTGGCTGGAACATCGTTGCAGCGATTATTCTGTTATTTATTGGTAAATTTATCGCCCGCCTGCTCTCCCGTGGGCTGGAAAAATTGCTGCTAAAACGCAAAGTGGATATCACCATCGTGCAATTCTTTACTGCACTGGTTCGCTACATCACGCTCGCGTTTTCGGTGGTCGCCGCGCTGGGGCGTTTGGGCATTGAGACGTCGTCCATTATCGCCGTGATTGGTGCCGCAGGCCTGGCTATCGGCCTGGCGCTGCAAAGCTCGCTGTCAAACTTCGCGGCGGGCGTGATGCTGGTCTCCCTGCGCCCCTTCCGCGCGGGCGAAGTGGTGCAAATTGGCACCATGACCGGCACCGTTGAGAAGGTACATATCTTTTCAACTACACTGCTAACCGGCGACAGCAAAGAGGTGGTTATCCCCAACGGCAAGATTATTGCCGACAATATCATTAACTACTCACGACACCCGTTCCGCCGCATCGATTTGGTGATTGGCGTAGGCTACCAGAGCCGAATTGCCGATGTGAAAAGGGTTATCACCCAGCTCATCGAGCAGGATAAACGTATCGATCAGAAGCGCGGTTTCACCGTGCGTTTAGGTGAGCTGGGCGCGTCATCGCTGAACTTCTATGTGCGCGTATGGGTGCGCAACGCCGAGTACTGGAACACCTATTACGATCTGCTAGAAAACATCAAAGAGGCGATGGATGCTAATCACATTGACCTACCGTACCCGCAGATGGATATCCGCGTAGAGAACGTTGCCAACCGGCCTCAGCAGCAACTGCAGTTGGTCGACTAAACCCGGCGCTTGTAGATTCAATCTGTCAATGCAACACCCCTTTCAATTATCTCTTTCGGTGTTTTGAACTTCAGTGTCTTTCTCGGTCTGTTGTTTAGCTGAGCAGCAACCAGATCTAGTTCATTTCCATAGTTCAAAAACAGAGGCTTTTTCCTCTGCTGTAAATGTTCGTCTCATTCAAAAAACCTCCGCAACCCCATGTTTTCACATAACTGTTGCGTTGACCAATTGAATCTACACTCCCCTTTTATCTTAGAGGGGAGCGTGCTGCTGCAACAGCCGGATAATTTCCGTCATTCCTTTGCTCAAAATTTTATCCTGCCGCATCACGATACCTAACTGACGATAGAGAGGCGGCGCCAGCGATCCTACCCGTAGCCCTTCCGCGTCACGATGATGCTCCACCGCCATCCGCGGAATAATGCTGTACCCCAACCCCGCCGTCACCATACGTTTAATCGCCTCTATGCTGCCCAATTGCATCACCGGCGTCACCTGAAGCCCAGTCTGCTGGAACCAGCTATCAATCAGATCGCGCGTTCCGCTGCCCGCTTCAAATGCAATCAGCGGCAGCGTCTTTAACATTTCCAGGTTGAGTTCACCCTGTGATTCGGCGCTGATAACGACAAATTCTTCACGTAAAACCGGCATGATATCGAGGCTGCGCCCGCTGGCAGGTAGCGTGACCAGCCCTAAATCGAGGCGGTTTTCTTCTACTGCACGAGTAATATCCAGCGTATTACCGGTCGTTACCCCCACCGCGAGCATCGGGTGCTGCTCGCGCAGGTGCTGTAGTAAAGGCGGCAAAAGGTGGATACAAGCCGTGGCGCCGGTGCCAAGCGTAATCGTGCCGCTTACGGTCTGCTGGCAGTCGTTCACCGACTGCACTGCCTCACTGACCGCTTGTTCGATACGTTCACCGTGAAGCAGAAGCGCCAGGCCGGCCGCGGTGGCCTTTACCCCGCGTCCGGTGCGTTCGATAAGCCTCGCTTGCAGAAACTGCTCAAGCTGACGCACCTGCAGGCTGACGGCGGGTTGTGAAATCCCCAGCACGTCCGCCGCCGCCGAAAAGCTGCCACGCTGAACCACTAAACGAAACGTTGCCAGGTATCCCAGATTCAGCGTCGTCATTCAAAGTTTCTCTTATCAGGGTCATAAATGGAGGGCTCTGCCTGCACAATAGCGCGCAGGTTATGCTGCCAGCAACTGCATAACCTACGAGAAGATAATGAAAACACCTGCCGCATCGCTCCCCGTCACCCTCGCTGCCGGAGGCAATCAGCTGATCAACTGGGGGATTTCGTTTTATATGCCGGGCACTTTTGCCCGCGCGATTGCGCAGGACACTGGATGGTCATCAGCGCATATCTACCTGGGCCTGACGCTAGCGATGCTGATGATGGCGCTGCTCTCCCCCTGGGTTGCCCGCCTGCTGGCGCATTTTGGCGGCCAGCGTGGGGTGGTCTGTGGAACGTTGCTTATTGCCGTAGGCTGCCTGCTGATGTCGGTAATTCACTCGCTTTTTGGTTGGTACATCGCCTGGATGATAACCGGCATCGGTATGCGGCTAGCGCTCTACGACGGGCTTTTCGCCGCGCTGGTTAATCTGTACGGACAGCGCGCACGCGTGACTATCTCCCGCGTGACGCTTGCCGGTGGCCTTGCTTCCGCGCTGTTCTGGCCGCTGGGTGCGGCGCTGCTGACGGTCACCGACTGGCGGGGAGCATTGCTGGTTTATGGCCTGCTGGGGATCGTGAGTGCACTGCTGCTGATGCGCTTGCCTAACCAGAAGCTGCCGCCGGTTCCTGCTCGCCGTGCTGCGTCTGCGTCTGCGCACGATCGCCGTACTGGTTTGCTGTATGCCGCGTTGATAGCGCTGGTAACGTTTATATCTAACGGCACCTCGACGCACCTGCCGGAGTTCATCGCCGCACACGGACTGCCCGTTGCCGTCGGTATGCTCTGGGGCGTCGGGCAGACCGGCGCGCGCTTTCTCGAAGTTGCCTCGGGTTCAGCGCTCACGCCGATAAAACTCACCCTGCTCACCACCTTTTTTATTCCGCTTTGCTTCGCCCTCGGCATGAGCAGCACACATATCGCCTGGGCCGCCGGGGGTTTTGTCCTGGGCTATGGCGCGATCAATGGCTTAACCACCGTTTTCAAAGCGACTCTGCCACTTCAGCTATTCGCCACCGAAGATTACGCCCGTCGCACCGGCGTGTTGTTGATTCCGGCGCAGGTGCTCGCCGCTGCCTCACCGTTTGCCTACGCGTGGCTGAATCATCGTCTGGGGATCAATGGCAGCCTGATGCTCTCCGCTGCGCTGGCGCTGATCGTCGCCGGGCTGGCGGTGTCGATTGCGCTGTGCCAGGCTAGTCGCACAATAAAAACGCACGATGAACAACCTTTTCGACAAGGATAAACCCATGCACCTGCAATCCGAACATCTCACCCTGCGTCCAGCGACAGCAGACGATCTCGACGATCTTTATCGCATTTACGGTGACCCTGCGACCAACACTTTTAACCCAGCAGGCCCGCATGCGGATCTCGCACACTCTTGCCGGGTGCTGGCGGGCTGGCTCGAGCATCTCAACGTTTATGGTTTTGGTAACTGGGCCATCAGCCTGCGGGAAAACCCGCAGCGGGTGATTGGTTTTGGCGGGCTGCGTATCGTGGAATATCCCGACTGCACGGTAAACAACCTGGGGTATCGCTTTGCGCCAGAGGCCTGGGGTAAAGGGTTGGCCACGGAGTTATCACTGACAGCGATTGATTATGCGTTCAACGTGCTGAATTTTGAGGAGGTGGTAGGCATCGTGCGCAAGAACCATCTTGCCTCGCAGAAGGTGCTGCTGAAATGCGGAATGACGCTGGTACGGGAAATTGATGATGTGCCGGGGAAGGAGCCTAGCCTGATGTTCAGACGGCTACGTGGCTAGCTATCGCTCCACTCTTCGAGACGCAACCCGCTGATGTGCTCAAATTCACAGGTATTAAGGATGTCCAGGGAAATGAAAATTCTGAGGTGAGCACTTAAGAAGTGATCCATTTGTGCCGCCTCGCGTGATACCAAACCTCGTTAATACGTGTGCGCACTAAAGTAGTTCCTATGAAAAAGACAACATCACGAAAAGCAACATTTACACTTTTTATAATGTTCCCAAATAGGAATTACATATTTCACAGAATGGAATCACATCAATGAACAACCCATTAACAAAACCAATGGTAAGTAAACCTCATATTCGATTACTTATCTCTGCATTGGTTTTCTTCATGATTTTAAGCTCTTGCTTCTTGCTATTGAAGATGCAACTTGAAGAATCAATAAATGAAATCACCCAGGATTCAGCTAATCAATTAATGACCAAAGCAGAAGTCATTCTTAATCATTCTGGAATGACTCATCAACTTATCAAAGACGATCTAACGAAGAAATGTAATTCTCGCGTTAACGAAAAAATACAAAATATAGTGGCTGAACAGCTCTATTTACGCAACGCAAGTTTTTTTAAGAACGGTAAAATTTTTTGTTCTTCGGTACCAGAGGCGGTTGGTATGCCGATTCGTTCGGCAGAAAATTTCCACCGCAATCATATCCTTTTATTTACAGATGAATATTTAACCAAAGGAATTCCTCTGTTTGCCACACGAATGGATGAAAATGACCTGGGAATTGTCAGTGTTATTGATGGTCGTTACTTGCAAAATATGCTTGAAGTCAATAACAGCAATACAAAACTGGTTTCATACTTACAAGTTGGCGATGCGTGGATCGAAAACAGCGGGCATGTACATCATTCAGCAATACCAATGCTTGATTTCTCTTCTACTGTCCAGGGCTCCTTACTTCCAATAACGATCATTGTTGGTATGAAGCCTATGCATATATTGCTACGCTTATGGTCAGAGTACAAACTGATAATAGTTATTATCACATTAGCATGTTTTATACTCTCAGTGTTTATCCATCAAATTCTTGCATCACCAGGAAAAAAAGAAAAGATACTTAATGCAGCGTTAAAAAACAATGAGTTCACCCCTTGGTTACAAGGTATCGTTAATAAAGATGAAAAGCTTTGTGGTGCTGAGGTGTTAATTCGCTGGCAAAAAACCTCAGGCGAAATTATTAGTCCTGACAAGTTTATCCCTGCGGCAGAAAAATGTGGGTTAATCGCCTCAATGACCACATCAATGATGCCAAAATTACAGGATTTTTTTATCCAGCATGAAGCGATAATACCGAAAGGATTTATTCTCAGCATCAATATTAGTAAGGTCCATTTTCAGGACATGAGTCTGGTTGAAGAATGCCGTCGCTTCCTTGGGAATTTCCCAAAAAACAACCTTGTATTGTGCCTGGAAATCACTGAACGCGAGTTAATTGAGCAAACCCCGGTGAGTATTGAAATGTTAAGGCAGTTGACAGAAATGGGCGTTAAAATTGCGATTGATGATTTTGGAACCGGACACTCCTCATTTAATTATTTACAGAATTTCAATGTTGATATCATAAAAATTGACCGTGCATATATTAATAATATTGGCACTGAGTCGGTCTCTGCTTCCTTAGTCGATATTATTATTGATATGGCATCCACATTAAAAATGGATGTCGTGGCAGAAGGCGTTGAGACTAAAGAGCAAGTTGAATACCTAATCTCTCGCAACGTCACCAAGCTGCAGGGGTTCTACTATCACAAACCTGTTCCACTACAGGTATTTACGAATGTTCTTGAGAAAAATACAGATTTACTGTGAGGAACTGGCGCTGATGTGCCACATAGCAATTTCATAATTAGCCATAAATAAAAACCCTCTGTAAAAGCAGAGGGTTGATTGCATTCTTAGCTGCTCATGAAAACTCAGGAAGAGTTATCGGCTTATTCCCACTCGATGATCAATGCAGCCTTAAAACACTATAAAATCAAAAAAAATAGCATTATCTTTGCATGTCAATACCACACAAAATATCATGGTAAGAAAACCTGGGAGCTGTACTGATCGTGTCGCCCGACGCAAAACGCTTTTAGACTGACAACTTGCACTCCACAAGAGACATTCGTCCAAAAGCGGTTATTCAAAGAAGTCAACGCCCCGGGTAGGATCTTCCGCTTGCCTCCACCAGACTTACATCATCACGAAGCAACGTTACCATCTCTTCATGATGTGCTGTTATCTGCTGATCGTCCCAGCTTGTATTTCGAGTGATTTCCGCCATTCTCTTGAGCTTGGGACTTTGAAGTTCAATCGTATCCTTGAAGTTTTCGGCCTTCGCTTTGGGAAGGCTATTGCTGAATTTTGAGTTCGCGCTGACGCTTACGAGCGCGAGGTTACCAAGCAGGTTAAGGCTAGAACCTGAAACAACCGCACCCGACTGTTCTTTGTCCGGATGCTGTGGATAAAAGTGCTCAATGGAAGTTCTGAACTGAAATTTGAAATCTCGTTTTGAGGAATCGCTCAACAGAAGATAGTCGAGATACGAAAAGACGATACGGCTAATACCAAACCCCTGTGGTTGCTGATCTTCCTCAAAGGGGAATGTCTCTTTAACCTTGCTGCGGGCATACCCCTTCAACAAATCGGCAAGATCCGCATGTTTCGCGTCTTGAGGGGCTTTAACGGATAGCCAGCGAAGCACTTTGGTAATCCAGTGCATCGTTCGCGGAGAAGTGTAGGTAATCCGAAGCATGGACTGGAGCAGCAATACATCTCGGGTATGTGGGTCAGCACCGCCGTCCTCCTCTAAGTTTCCATTGCTGGCCGAGAAAACATGGATGTACGTCGGGGTTAGCTTCTTGTCCGCGCCGCTTTTCTTCAATCGCTGGAGAGACCAATCACCATCGTCACCAATGTTCGCCGTGAATTGGCGCTTCAAGATGAAGCCATCGAAGAGGTTGCGGCACTTGAGAAGCATGAATGCAAAGCTACGCACCCAATCGGCTTTAGCATCGGGTACATTATTTACGGCATCGTCAAATGACTTGATGAGGCGCTTGTCGTCAAGCTGGCCTTCGTCTTCGACCTCATCGCCTTTCATAATTCTTAGAACGTGTAGCAGAAAGGCCGGAAACTCAATAGTCGAACGAAACCGCTCGTTGCCCTCGTCTTCAGTGGAATTTGACTTGATCTCTTTAGCGTATTTTGACAACGCCTCATCCAAGGACAACGATACCCCTTCGGAGGATTGCCTTGATGAATTGGTGCCGGATTGCGGACGACTTTCCATTAGCGACGCGAAGCTGGTCACCTCCAGCCAGGACCATTCATCGCCAAATACTTTGTTTCGTAAACTGGTGTCACCACGGGTCAGAGACATCTGGACATAAGAATCCATGTCAGCACAGGCATCCCAAACCCACGCGAAGCATTCGCGCTCATATTGATTGGGCAACTTGCTCATCAGGCGAGCCTTAACAATATCAACCTGCTTGAGTTGCTGCCCACGAGTGTTCATGATCTCGAAGTAGCGATTGAGGTCGGTATTGGGTGGTAGCGAGACACGGACGACAGTCACCTTCGTTAGCAAGAAATCGGAGAATTTTTCGCGTGAGCGATTAAGGGTTTCATTTTGTTTGAAGAACTGATTGATGATGCTGTAGCCCTCATGGATGCCAGCATCTGCATTACTCGTGTAGCCCTGCGGTCGGACGTGCTCCTTAGCCGCCTCCTGTGCTACTCGCCGCAGGGCTTCCGTTGCCCGTGCGCGCGACTCATATTGCAAGTGGCCTGCATGGCCAACCGACGGCTTCTCACCCTCACCGTTTAGCTCCAGGAAGGTCAGAAGCAGATAGAGGGTTGTAAGTCGTTGTTGTCCATCTATGACCTCGAACTCGTCCTCTCTACCCCGCTTGATTACAACAAGGTTCCCAAGAAAATAGTCGTCCTGGCCCCCAACCACCGAGTCTTGAATATCGCTGATAAGTTGCTCAATCTGTTCGGCTCGCCAAGCATAGTTCCGTTGATAAATAGGAATCAGATAATTGTCCGTGAATAGCTTGCCTACTGTTAGCAGTTCGGGTTTCAACTCCTTCTTGCTCATTGCAGCCCCTTGATAAAAGCAACGAGTTCCTTTTCGTGGTTATCGCTGTATGGCTGACTTGCTATTGGAAGTTTGTGGACAACACTTCCAGTCATCGCGTTGCGTAGCAAAACAAAAGGTGATTTATTTGCATCGTTTTTACCTCGCGCTCGGTTGTCAGCAGAAACAAATTGCACACGAAGTAACTCGACCCGCAAGGCATATGCCCATGCAAATAACCTATTTCGCACTTCATCCACATCTTCATCGCCAAACTTGTTTGTATAGCAAAGCAGCGCGGCAATGAACAATTCGTACACGTAACGGTAGCGACTTTGAGATGGGCCAAAGTTTTTGAAACCTCTGTCGATAACCTCTTTTTCCAGTATCTTCAATTCGTCAAGCATGAATGTCACCATCTCGAAAAATGAACGCCCAGCGATTATCGGGGCATCAAGCTGAAAGCGGCTGCGCCCGGCATTTCGTGCGTCATGTGTAGAGGACACCGCCCATGCACTTAGAAGTGGCATAGCGGCTTGTGCTGCAAGGTGATATCGCAGATTTGGCGAAAATGATCTGTGGGATCGTGATGAAATTCCCTTGAATATATCGATGTCCCTAATAGTAAATTCGAGCGAGCTTTCTCCTCGTGACCACCTGGATATCCGGTATAAAAAAGTAGAAAAAAGCCTGTCCAGATCCTCATCATTTACGGCTTCCCAAGCCTCAACGACAGCCACTTTCATAGCAGCGGACTCATCGTGCATTTCGCGCAGGTGGTGTGCTTTGAGCAAGTCATGAGGGGCAAGCGGTTTACCGCGATAGTTCTGGGAATCAAAGACACGAAATGCCTCATCAATATCGTCCGTCACAATACGCACCAACTGACATTTGTGACAGATAAAATCCAAAAATTCTTTTTTATCTTCCAACTGCGGCAGGCGCCTTTGAAGCTCTATCCAAACCAGGGAGACAGGGGTTCCGCTGTTACCAGACATCGAAATCTGATGATTTATCGGATCTAAGGCCGCAAGAATCATTCGCAAAGTCAGCAGACGTTGCTGTCCGTCGACTACATTGAGATACTCACCATCATCGTGAAGAATGATTGCACCCAAAACATAGGGAATATCTGTTCGTTCGGTATCTCGAAGAGCTTCGCTGATATCATCCACCAGTTGTAGAGCGGTCGATACTTCCCAACTGTATGGGCGCTGATAGTTCGGTATCCGAAGGCCTTGCTGGAGTAATTCATCCACTGTGACTGCACTAACACCGTCCTCTCCGTTAATCGCCATTGCTATGTCCCTTCATTGACACTTTTCTATTTTCTCAGCGTGTTTTCCGCAAACTTTATTCACCCATATGGATACTTCGATTCCGAGCGGCGGCTGCCTTGTTCACAATTTCGATCACGAGGTGCTCCTCTGGCGCATATTTAACGATCTGGAGGCTTGGGTCGAGAGAGCGGTTCTGACCAAAAGCGGGCATCGATGACATCAGCACAGCGCTGCAATGCACCCGGTTGTCGATACCATGGCATTTGCTTATACGGCCACATGGTATTTGCTATATCTTCGATTCAGCGTCGGCCTTATACCATGAAAAATGCCATTGATAATGCAGTCAATATCATCAATGGCACTCACTAAATCAAATAAAACAATAGGTTAAATAATAGCCTCACTCCCACTCAATCGTAGCCGGTGGCTTACCGCTGATGTCATACACCACGCGGGAGATACCGTTGACTTCGTTGATGATGCGGTTGGATACGCGGCCGAGGAAATCGTACGGCAGGTGCGCCCAGTGTGCGGTCATAAAGTCGATGGTTTCCACAGCACGCAGGGAGACAACCCAGTCGTACTTACGGCCATCGCCCATCACGCCGACGGAACGTACCGGCAGGAACACGGTGAACGCCTGGCTCACTTTGTTGTACAGGTCGGCTTTGTGCAGCTCTTCGATAAAGATAGCGTCCGCACGACGCAGCAGGTCGCAGTACTCTTTCTTCACTTCGCCCAGCACGCGAACGCCGAGGCCTGGGCCTGGGAACGGGTGACGGAACAGCATGTCGTACGGCAGACCCAGTTCCAGGCCAATTTTACGCACTTCGTCTTTGAACAGCTCACGCAGCGGTTCAACCAGACCCATCTTCATCTCTTTCGGCAGGCCACCCACGTTGTGGTGAGATTTGATGACGTGCGCTTTACCGGTTGCGGAGGCCGCAGATTCGATAACGTCAGGATAGATAGTGCCCTGCGCCAGCCACTTCACGTCTTCCAGCTTCAGCGCTTCTTCGTCGAACACTTCAACGAACACGCGACCGATGATCTTACGTTTGGCTTCTGGGTCGTTTTCGCCTTTCAGCGCGTCGAGGAAGCGCTGCTCGCCTTCGACGTGAACAATGTTCAGACCGAAGTGATCACCGAACATGTCCATCACCTGCTGGGCTTCATTCAGACGCAGCAGACCGTTGTCGACGAACACGCAGGTCAGGTTTTTACCGATGGCGCGGTGCAGCAGCATCGCGGTCACGGAGGAGTCCACGCCGCCGGACAGGCCGAGGATCACTTTATCGTTGCCAACCTGCTCGCGGATGCGGGCAACAGCGTCGTCGATGATTTTCTCTGGGGTCCACAGCGCTTCACACTGGCAGATGTCGCGTACAAAACGCTCCAGCATACGCAGGCCCTGACGGGTGTGGGTCACTTCCGGGTGGAACTGCACGCCGTAGAAGCGTTTTTCTTCGTGCGCCATAATGGCGAACGGGCAAGTCTCGGTGCTGGCAACGGTGACGAAACCTTCCGGGATGGCGGTAACTTTGTCGCCGTGGCTCATCCACACGTCCAGCAGCGGTTTGCCTTCAGCGGTCAGGGAGTCTTCGATGCCGCGGATCAGCGCGCTGTCGGTCTGTACTTCAACCTGTGCATAGCCGAACTCACGCTCGGTGGAGCTTTCAACGTGGCCGCCCAGCTGCATTGCCATGGTCTGCATGCCGTAGCATACGCCGAATACCGGCACGCCTGCGTTGAACACGTACTCTGGCGCACGTGGGCTGTTTGCTTCGGTGGTGCTTTCCGGGCCGCCGGAGAGGATGATACCGCTCGGATTGAACTCACGGATTTGCGCTTCAGTAACATCCCATGCCCACAGCTCGCAATAGACGCCCAGTTCACGTACGCGACGTGCAACCAGCTGGGTGTACTGGGAACCGAAATCAAGGATGAGAATGCGATGTTTATGAATATTGTCTGTCATTTGACGTTAATTCCGAGGCAAGTGAAACAATAACAAAGCGCCCGGTGAAAACCGGGCGCGGAAACTTATCAGGAGCCCATACGGTAGTTCGGGGACTCTTTGGTGATGGTCACGTCGTGAACGTGGCTTTCCTGGATACCCGCACCGCTGATACGCACGAATTCAGCCTTCGTACGCAGCAGGTCGATGGTACCACAGCCGGTCAGACCCATACAGGAACGCAGGCCGCCCATCTGCTGGTGAATGATCTCTTTCAGGCGACCTTTATAGGCTACGCGACCTTCGATACCTTCTGGTACCAGTTTGTCGGCAGCGTTATCGCTCTGGAAGTAACGGTCGGAAGAGCCTTTGGACATCGCGCCCAGGGAGCCCATACCACGGTAAGATTTGTAAGAACGGCCCTGGTAGAGTTCGATTTCACCCGGGGATTCTTCGGTACCTGCCAGCATGGAGCCGACCATCACGGCAGCAGCGCCTGCTGCGATAGCTTTAGCGATATCGCCGGAGAAACGGATACCACCGTCGGCGATAACCGGAATACCGGTACCTTCCAGCGCTTCAACCGCGTCGGAAACGGCGGTGATCTGCGGTACACCTACGCCGGTGACGATACGGGTAGTACAGATGGAGCCAGGGCCGATACCGACTTTAACCGCGCTGCAGCCAGCGTCTGCCAGCGCACGAGCGCCCGCACCGGTTGCAACGTTGCCGCCGATGATCTGCAGGTCTGGGTATTTTGCACGCGTTTCACGAATACGCTGCAGAACGCCTTCAGAGTGGCCGTGGGAGGAGTCGATCAGCAGGACGTCAACGCCCGCGGCAACCAGCGCATCAACGCGGTCTTCGTTGCCCGCACCCGCACCAACCGCTGCGCCTACGCGCAGACGACCTTTCTCGTCTTTACAGGCGTTTGGTTTACGTTCTGCTTTTTTGAAGTCTTTAACGGTGATCATGCCCAGCAGGTGGAAGCTATCGTCAACCACCAGCGCTTTCTCTACACGGCGTTCGTGCATCTTAGCGAAGACCACTTCACGCGATTCGCCTTCGCGAACGGTAACCAGACGATCCTTCGGTGTCATGTAGACGCTCACCGGCTGGCTCAGGTCGGTCACGAAGCGTACGTCACGACCGGTAATGATACCGACCAGTTCGTTGTCTTCGGTCACAACCGGATAGCCTGCAAAGCCGTTACGCTCGGTCAGCTCTTTCACTTCAGCAAGCGTAGTGGTTGGCAGGACGGTCTGCGGGTCGGTAACCACGCCAGATTCGTGTTTCTTCACGCGGCGAACTTCTTCCGCCTGGCGCTCGATGGACATGTTTTTGTGGATAAAACCAATGCCGCCTTCCTGTGCCAGGGCAATTGCCAGGCGCGCTTCAGTCACGGTGTCCATTGCCGCAGAGAGCATAGGAATGTTCAGGCGAATTGTTTTGGTCAGCTGGGTGCTGAGGTCAGCAGTGTTCGGCAGAACGGTAGAATGAGCGGGAACGAGGAGAACGTCGTCAAACGTCAGGGCTTCTTTTGCGATACGTAGCATGGGCAATATCTCACCTGGGAGGTTATTAAATATTGCCGCGGCATTATACAGAGCGTAAGCGATTGCATCCACACTTTTTTGCACAAAATGCTTGCACTCACCTGTTAGCAGGTTACTATCGACTGAATAACCTGCTGATTTAGAATTTGATCCCGCTCACATGTTATCCTCACAAAGCCCCTCAATTTTTACCGTTAGCCGCCTTAACCAGACGGTGCGTCTACTGCTTGAGCAGGAGATGGGCCAGGTGTGGATTAGCGGCGAGATTTCAAACTTCACCCAGCCCGCTTCCGGCCACTGGTACTTCACCTTAAAAGACGATAACGCCCAGGTGCGCTGCGCGATGTTCCGCAACAGCAACCGCCGCGTGACGTTCCGTCCGCAGCATGGGCAGCAGGTGTTAGTCCGCGCCAATATTACGCTGTACGAGCCGCGCGGCGATTATCAAATCATCGTTGAAAGCATGCAGCCAGCGGGCGAAGGGTTGTTGCAGCAGAAGTATGAGCAACTGAAAGCGAAGCTCCAGGCCGAAGGCCTCTTCGACCAGCAATTTAAGCAACCGCTCCCCTCTCCGGCGCACTGTGTTGGGGTCATCACCTCGAAAACCGGGGCGGCGCTGCACGATATTCTGCACGTCCTGAAACGCCGCGATCCGTCGCTGCCGGTGGTGATTTACCCGACCGCCGTGCAGGGCGAAGATGCGCCGGGGCAAATCGTTCGCGCTATTGAGCTGGCCAACGCCCGCGGCGAGTGCGACGTGCTGATCGTCGGTCGCGGTGGCGGTTCGCTGGAAGATTTGTGGAGCTTTAATGATGAGCGCGTGGCGCGGGCTATTTTTGCCAGCCGCATTCCAGTCGTGAGCGCCGTCGGCCATGAAACCGACGTCACTATTGCCGATTTCGTCGGCGACCTGCGCGCGCCAACGCCGTCCGCCGCAGCAGAAATGGTCAGCCGTAATCAACAAGAGTTAGTCCGCCAGATCCAATCCGCCCAGCAGCGGCTCGGGATGGCAATGGACTACTATCTGGCTAATCGCAGCCGTCGTTTCACACAGCTTTTCCATCGCCTACAGCAGCAGCACCCGCAGCTACGGCTGGCACGCCAGCAAACGACGCTTGAGCGTCTTCGCCAACGCATGAGCACGGCGCTGGAAAACCAGATAAAGCAGGCCAATCAACGCCAGCAGCGCATGATGCAGCGCCTGAATCAGCAGAATCCGCAGCCGCGCATTCATCGCGCCCAGTCGCGTATTCAGCAACTGGAATATCGTCTGGCCGAGAATATTCGCGCCCGCCTGAGCGAGCAGCGTGAACGCTTTGGCAATGCGGTGACGCATCTGGAAGCCGTCAGCCCACTGGCAACGCTCGCGCGCGGCTACAGCGTCACGACTGCCAGCGATGGCAAAGTGCTGAAACAAACGAAGCAGGCAAAAGCGGGAGAGATGCTGACGACGCGTCTGGCAGACGGCTGGGTGGAGAGTGAAATCCGCACGGTCACCGCGCAGAAGAAAACGCGAGCGCGTAAAAAAGCCGACTAAGCGCTGAGAATGACCGGGCATTTATGCCCGGTCTGAGACGTCCATTACTCACCGACAGGCGCCCACTCCACCCGTTTTTTCGATATCAATCCGTGGCCGTTCTGGCAGAAGTAGTCCACCGCGCCGCAGGCTTTCAACACTTCCAGCGGCTTCAGACACTCCGGGCAGCGTGCTTCCAGCGTAAAATCTTGCTTGCAGCGATCGCAGTGGGCCTGGTTACCCTGCACCTCCAGCGAGGCCTGACAGGTTGGGCAGATGAATTCCATGACGACTCCTTAACTCGGTTCTTGTGCCGCTATTTTACCACGACTCACCGCTCAATGTTCCCCACGCAGCTGCTGCTGGATACGCAAAAGCGTCTCCACTTCCGCCATCCGGCGCTGCGTCAGTTTCGCCACTTCGTCCGGGGCGCGGAAAAACAGGCTACGCTTACCGAGAATGTGCTCCGCGAGGCAGTGCGCGTAAATGGCGCCCGGCCGCGTCCAGCGCATCACGCTATCGCCATCAATCAACTCTACGCTTTCACCGCCAGGAGCACGAGTCTGGCTGATAATCCTTCCGTCGCGCAGATAAATGCGGATCCCTTTGCGCTCTACGCCCGGCCCAGCGTATTTGTTCAGCCACAGGTTAACCGGAATATGGCCTAGCGTACCTTTGAGATGCGCCTCCCCTTCCGCCGTTTCGATATCGCCATGCGCGATAGGCCGCCCCAGCCGGTCCTTAACCTGCTCCGCCACCAGTTGAATATCATCGCTACCGCCGAGATAGCGCACCGTCTCACGCATCATGGCCAGCACGTGGGTGCCGATATCGACTATCACGCCGTCAGGATGGCGAAATTCACGGGTATCCGGCTCGCCGGTGGTAAAGTTCAGGGCGATAGGCTCCCCGGTGGCGTTAAAGCCGCTTGGCTCCAGCAGAAAGCCGTCGATGCCGGCAATATCGTCCAGCGAAGTGACCAGCGGCGCAGTCACGCTCGCTGAATCCTCCGGCTGCCAGCGCTCATCCATTTTCCCCTGCGCCAGACACCACGCGCCATCGCGCGCCATCCAGTGGTCCAGCGCCAGCACGCGCTGGGCATTATCTTCATGGGCAAGCAGTTGACGCAGGCTATCAATCTGCGCCAGGGTGGCGGCGACCGGTTTTTCCACCACGATACGGGGGATGTTAGAACGCAGTGCCTGCTCGAGCGCAGGTAGATGCTGCAATGAAACGGTGGTGATAAACAGCACGTCGAGCGGCTTTTCCAGCAGCTCCGCCAGTGACGCACAGGCGCTGACGCCCGGCAGCGTGCGCTGTGGATTCAGATCGTATCCCCAAAGCGAAGAGATTGGGAACGACAGTCGCGCTAGCGCAGGAAGATAGGCGGTTTCCACCACCGCCCCCAGGCCGATAAATCCAATATTCATAATTTCCGACTCACGTATAAGTAAACGACATTTAGCGCCATTATGCGTGAAGCGCCATCGTGAATTATTGTTCACGATGGGCTATCGGGTTACAGAACCGCGCGCAATCGCGCAAAACCTTCTTCCAGATCGGTTTTCAGATCATCCATATCTTCGAGGCCAATCTGGATACGCAGCGTCAGGCCACCCGGCTGCCAGGTGGTGGCGGTACGATAATCAGCGCAGTTAAACGGAATCATCAGGCTTTCGAACCCGCCCCAGGAATACCCCATGCCAAAAATGCCCATATGATCCAGCATGTTCGCCACGCCCGCTTTGGTAAATTCCGGCTTAAGCACGAAAGAGAACAGCCCGGATGATCCGGTAAAATCACGCTTCCACAACTCATGCCCCGGGCATTCCGGCAGCGCCGGGTGCAGCACTCTCATCACCTCAGGGCGTTCGCTCAGCCAGTGCGCCATCTCCAGGCCGCGTTTTTCCGCCTCTTTCAGGCGTAGATGCATGGTGCGCAAGCCGCGCAGCGCCAGGAAACAGTCTTCGGCACCGGGCAGCATCGCCATCAAATCATAGGTCTGACGAAGCTGGGGCCACCAGTTTTCATTAGCCGACACCGCGCCCATCAGCAGGTCTGAATGGCCACCGAGATATTTGGTCCCCGCCTCCAGCGACAGATCGCAGCCGTGCTCGTGGGCGCGGAAGAAAATCGGCGTCGCCCAGGTGTTATCGATGATGGTGGCAATATTGTGTTTTTTCGCCGCCCGGGTCATCGCTGGAATATCCTGAATTTCAAAGCTTTGTGACCCCGGTGACTCCAGGAATAGCGTGGTGGTGTTGGGCCGGAATAGGCTCTCAATGTCCGCACCAATCAGCGGGTCGTAATAGGTGGTTTCAATACCCATTTTGGTCAGCATCCCGGCGCAGAAGTTACGGGTTGGCCGGTAAACGCTGTCGGGCATCAGCAGGTGATCGCCCGCTTTCAGCGTAGTCAAAAGCGACAGCGCAATCGCCCCCAGGCCAGACGGCGACAGCACCGTACCCGCAGCACCTGCCAGCGCGCTCCACGCATTCTCCAGGCTGGCAATCGTCGGCGTGCCCATGGTGCCGTAGTTAAACTCCGCGCGATTATGTTCAAGGTCACTCACCGTCGGGAAAATCACCGTCGAGCCGCGATAGACCGGTACGTTCACAAATCCCGCCTGTTTGCTGGCATCCCGGCCAAGCTGGGTGATTTGCGTGCTGATGTTAAAGTCGGATGTGGATCGATTACTCATGGATTACCTCATAAATTTCCCTGGTCGCGAAAACATCGTAACCACCGAACGTTACTCAAAGAACTTAAAGAAGGGCGATAGACACAGCAAGATGCCGAAGAAAATGATGAACCAGACCCCCGGGCCTTTAAACTGATGCAGCACCTTCACCTTATAAACCAGATAGCAAGGGATCAGGCAGGACACCAGGCCAAACAGCGGACTGCCAAGCTGCATAAAGAACAGGATCGAGAAACGCGTCGAGATCCAGACCCACAGCGCGAGGATCACACCAATGCTAATTGCCACGTGCAGCACCTTCTGGTTGATCTTCTCTTCAGGCATAAAGCGGGTGATAACGTTCACCACGATGCCCTTAATCGCCTCCTGAAAACCGAGGTAGATACCGAGAAACGCGGTGAGGATGGCAAAAATATTGAGCAGCGCGCTCATCACTTTAACCACTGAACCAGGAATGACCTGGGCGGCAATGGCAAGCGCCGAAATATTCTGTTCAAAAGCCGATACTGCCTGCTCGTGGCTAATGGCAAAGGTGAACGAAAAAGCAAAAAACAGCACCGCAACGGCCAGAATAATATAGGCCACCCGGTTGGCGCGAATCGCCCGGTAAGTTGCGATACGTTTATCGGTTTCTATCTTGCGATAGGCGATATTCATTGGGCTTAATATCTGCACAAACAAAATAGAAAACAATGTAAACGGCAGCGTCAGGAACACATCACGCATAAACGTCAATATAGGCGGAAATGCGCTAATATTGCTGAAGTTCCAGTACGGCACCATCACCAGACCCAGCACCACGATAATGCCAAATTTCACGCACACCATGGGGCCTGAAACCTTAAACAGCAGCTTTTCACCCTGCGAGGCAATACAAACCAGGACCGTCAGGATAATCAATCCGTACCAGATAGAATCAGATAGCAGGCCTTTCGTCAGGCCAAAGGTTTGAATATAGGATGCGCTATCAAAGGTCACGGCCAGCGAGTAAGAAAACATACCGTGCAACAGCATCAGGAAATAGGCAATACCTAAACCCATCCCCCAGTTTTTCCCCAGATATTGAGTAATGACGCTGGCGTAATCCTGACAATCATCTGTTTCTGACAGCGTCTTCAGATAGAGGCTTTGCAGGATATAAATCGCTGGATACGAAATTGCCACCGAAGCGATAAAGACCCAAATACCTTTAATACCCACCTGTACTGGCATAAAAACGATGCCTGAACCAATGGCCATACCAATGCAGAGAATCACCCAACCAACATCATATTTCGTGAAAGGTACGGATTTATATAAATTATTAGCTTTATTTTCGAGTATCTCAGCCATTAAATGCCTTCCTATTTATAAGTGTTATTTAGAATAGAAACTCAAAAAACTGGATTGAGGTGTCTGTCAGCACAAATGTTAGGGGATATGGCAGGGACAAAGAAAGGTCTGAACGGTGTTAATCACTAACAATACCTTTGCGTTTAACGCAAAAGTTGACAGCCATCTCAATTTTTAAGATGAATAATAAAAGTCCTTTAAAAACAAATAACTATACCATAAAAAGATTCTATTTTTCTTTCTGAGCCGGTTCGGGTAAGGTGACAGCAGGCGGCGTACTTTATTGCGCATAGCGAACAGGTCAGTGAGCGGTTCACCATTTCCGTGATGGTGTTCAAACTTCAAAATTTTTACGGCTATTGTTCAGCTAAAAAAAAAGGGGTAGCGATGTCATTAAATAAAAATGCGGCACTCGCAAAATTAAAAATTGATAACTATTCCATCTTTCATCATCTGAAAACGTTTATCAAAGTGGTGGAGTGCAATAGCTTTTCTGCCGCTGCACAAAAGTTGAATCTGACCCCCTCTTCCGTGAGTCGCAGTATTGCCCAGCTTGAGGATCAGCTCGGTGTCGTGTTGTTAAAGCGCACCACCCGTACCTTAATTCTGACCGAGCCGGGGCAATATCTGCTATTCCGCGCCCAGCGCCTATTAGAAGAGCTGGACGAGTCGCTGGCCAATATCGCCAGCTTTAACCATCACCCTCAGGGCAAGCTGCGCGTCACCTGCTCTATTGCTTTCGGCGTCGGCCATCTGATGCGTATTTATAGCGACTATCGTCAGGACAACCCGGACGTCACGCTCTCCGTCGATTTAAACGACCAGAACGTCAATCTTAACGAAGAGAATTTTGATATTGCCCTCAGAATTACCGCACACCCGCCTACCAATTTTGCGCTGCGCAAAATCTGCAAAATTAACTGGGTGTACTGCGCCAGCCGGGACTATTTCGCACGGCGCGGTGTGCCGCAACGGCTTGAGGATCTTGAGCAGCACGACTGTCTGATTAATCCTAACGTTTCCGATAACTGGCGCTATCAGAACGTCAACGGCAGCTTTAGCGCGCTAAAGGTGAACAGCATCATCGAAGTGAACAGCACGCTCGGGCTACTTCAGGCTGCGCTGCATCACCAGGGAATCGTCAGCCTGCCGACCTATATGCTGGGCGATTCGATTGCCCGGGGTGAGCTGGTGCCGGTACTGACGGAATATAGTGCGAGAGAAAATGATTACAGCCTGTACGCCCTGTATCACCCGGGGCATTACCAGGATCCCAAAGTCAGAAGTTTTATCGATTTTCTGGTCGAGAGCATCGGGGAAAACCCCGACTGGGATCGCTGGATGCAACGCCCCGCAGAGGCGTAGCGTGTTACTCGTTGCCCCACTCGTTGAGGAAGTTGGCAATCTCATCAATACGCTGCGCACTGATACCGGCTTCGGTCGCCATCTCCTGCTGGGCTTCTTCGCTGATCTCTTCGTTATTCATTAAACGGGTCAGCAGTAGCTGGAAGTAGTGCGCCAGCGCATCCAGTTCGCTCTCGCCGACGGGCTTCGCCGATTCTGAAGCGTACTCTTCGGCAATATCATAATACTTCAGTGGAATGTCATTATTCATACATCGCTCCTGGGGTTAATCTCATTCTTCGCGGTTGAGCAGGTCTCAGACCTTAAGCATTTTTACCGTGGCTTCAATATCAATCTCATCTTCCGAGAAAATGAGCGTCGTGCCCTGGAAAGTGGTGATTGCCAGCTTCTTCAGTGTGCGCATTTCACCCGCTTTCTCCGCTGATTTCGGCTTGATGCTGTTCATCAAAAGCCCCACGGACAGCACCGCATTCTCTTTATCAATACGGGTATCAGCAGGCACTTCCTCGCTGTACACCAGGAAGGATTTGATCGACGTGAGCTTGATGCGCTCGCCCGCGATATAGATATGTTTGCTTTCCGGGATAACTTTCACCGCGTAAGCAGACAGCCCTTTGTTGTTGGTCGTGGGTTCGAAGGTCACCGCGGCATCTTTTTTAATCAGATCGGGGTTGGCAACCTTAATCACATGAAAATAGCGGTTATCGCCGTTTTCATCTTTGATAAACCCAAAACCTTTATCTTTAAACCAGGTTGTGATTGTTCCGTTCATCGACCTTACCGCCTACTTTAATCGTTTGTTGACTCAATTTTTGCAGCGCGCAGTGTAAAGCACAATGCCTGTACAGACTACGTCTTTGGCTTAAGTCTGGATGATAATTTTCGGCTACGCGAGAACAACCTGCCATAAGCGGCGTCATAAAGCGGTTACGTTCGCTGCTCACTCCGGCAATTGTGCCCATGGTCGGGCCACATTCAGCCGTCGGTACATCGACGGCGTGATACCGACGCGCTTAATAAACGCCCTGCGCAGCACGTCGCTGCTGGAGTACCCACACTCACTGGCGATGGTTTTCAGCGGTAGCGTGCCGCTTTCCAGCAGCATTTTAGCCCGGTCAATTCGCCCAGCCTCCAGCCACTCTCCAGCGGCCATATTCATCTCCTGACGAAACAGCCTGCCCAGATGGCGAGCGCTAAGACCAATATGGTCAGCCATATCCTGCAGGCTCAACACCGTCGACAGGTTAGCAAGCGCCCAGCGCTGCAAGTCCTGAAAGGCATTGCGGCCGGTCGTAGAGACCGCGCTGTGGCGTATAAAATGTCCCTGATTCACCGGGCGGCGGAAAAACATCACCAGATTACAGGCTATCTCCTGCGCCACCTCGCGCCCCAGATCTTCTTCCACCAATCGAATGGCTAAATCCATACCCGAGGTCACCCCTGCCGCCGTTCTGACTGGGCCGTCCGCCACATACAACGCCTCGGCATCGACCTCAACGTCTGAGAACGTCGCCATAAAACGGGACGTCATGGCCCAATGGGTGGTGATTTTACGCTGGGCCAGCAGCCCCGTTTGCGCTAATAGAAACGCACCGGTACAGACGGAGCCGTAGCGGCGGCTACTGTCACAAAGTCTGCGGATATGCGCGATTTGCTCATCGTTCAGCGTCTGTTGCCAGACTTCCGGCGCACCGGCCAGCAAAAACGTATCCGGCTGTAGTTCCGTGGTTTCCGCCAGTTGCGTGTTCGCCACCAGTTTCACGCCGGACGACGCGCTCACCGTCATCTCTTCCAGTGCAATAACGGCAAACTCATACACCTCGCGATGCAGGATCCGGTTGGCCTCGGCAAAGACATCCAGCGGGCCGGAAACGTCCAGTAACTGAACGCCGGGCACGGCAAGTAGAGCAATAACGCGTTTCATGAGCGGGGTGTCCTGATTCGATGCAATGTCTTGAATCGTCGTAATACGACAATTCATGACGTATAGAATGCCCTGTAAACTCTCCTTCAACAACCCATGAGGAGAAAAGATATGACCATCAACGTGCAAGGCATCCGTATTCCCGACAGCAAACTGGCTCGCGAAACTACCGAGTTTATTCGCGATACCGAAAGTGACCTGCTGTTCCACCACTCTAGCCGCGTCTACTACTGGGGGGCGCTGGCTGGAGCACGCCGGGAGCTGAAAGTGGACCACGAACTGCTGTACGTCGGCTGTATGTTCCATGATATTGGCCTGACACATGAGCATTGCAGTTGCGATAAGCGATTTGAAGTCGACGGCGCCAACGCCGCCCGCGCTTTCCTTGAAGGCCACGGTATTGCGACTGCTGATATTGATAAAGTGTGGACGGCGATAGCCCTGCACACCACGCCCGGTATTCCGGAATTTATGGCCCCAGAGATAGCGCTGTTAACCGCAGGTGTGGAAATGGATGTGCTGGGAATTGGCTATGACGAGGTTAGCGATGCGAGTCGTGAAGCGGTCGTTCAGCAGCACCCGCGCCTGGATAACTTTAAAGAGAATATCATTAGTGCGTTTTATGATGGGATTAAAGGTAAAACCCAGACCACCTTCGGCAACGTGAAGGCCGATGTTATCTGCGATAAAGACCCAACGTTTGTGCCCGGCAATTTCTGCAGCGTGATTCGTCAGTCGCGCTGGAAATCATAATAGCGTCGGATGGCGCTTTGCTCATCTGGCCGACAACGGCCATAAAAAAACCCGCTCTCGCGGGTTTTTAGCTATTCGGCGCTTAAAGCATCGCTTATTTGCTTTTCTTAATGTGTCGAATCAGACGCTGACGCTTACGCATCTGGGTTGGCGTCAGCGTATTACGTTTGTTCGCATACGGGTTCTCGCCTTCCTTGAACTGAATGCGGATAGGCGTACCCATCACATCCAGCGATTTGCGGAAGTAGTTCATCAGATAGCGCTTGTAGGAATCCGGCAGGTCTTTCACCTGGTTACCGTGGATAACCACAATCGGTGGGTTATAACCACCGGCGTGCGCATATTTCAGCTTCACGCGACGACCGCGAACCAACGGGGGCTGGTGATCTTCCGTCGCCATGGTCATGATGCGGGTCAGCATCGCGGTACCCACGCGGCGGGTCGAGCTGTCATACGCTTCACGGATAGATTCGAACAGGTTACCTACGCCGCTGCCGTGCAGTGCGGAGATAAAGTGCACGCGAGCAAAGTCGATAAAGCCCAGACGGTAGTCCAGGGTCTCTTTCACCTGCTCTTTCACTTCCATGCTCAGGCCGTCCCACTTGTTGACGACAATAACAAGTGAGCGCCCACTATTGAGGATAAAGCCCAGCAGCGACAGGTCCTGGTCAGAGATACCTTCACGGGCATCAATCACCAGCAGACAAACGTTCGCATCTTCAATAGCCTGCAGGGTTTTGATTACGGAGAACTTCTCAACCGTATCCGTTACCTTACCGCGCTTACGCACACCTGCGGTGTCGATGAGGACGTATTCGCGCTCATCGCGTTCCATTGGGATATAGATACTGTCGCGGGTGGTACCCGGCATATCGTATACCACTACGCGGTCTTCGCCGAGGATACGGTTAGTAAGCGTAGACTTACCTACGTTCGGACGGCCCACGATAGCGATTTTGATTGGCAAGTCCTGCGGGTTGAAGTCGTCTTCCGGCTCTTCAACCGCTTCGCCATTCTCGGCTTCAAACTTCGCCCAGTACTCGGCATCTTCGTCTACTTCTTCCGGCGGGTTGACGTCGTCAACAAACGGCAGCAGAACGGTTTCCAGCAGCGTGGTTACGCCACGACCGTGGGAGGCCGCAATCGCGTGAATTTCACCGAGGCCCAGCGACCAGAAATCGGCAATTGCCTGATCCGGGTCAATCCCGTCGGTTTTGTTCGCCACCAGGAAGGTTGGCTTTTGACGAGAACGCAGATGTTTGGCGATACCTTCGTCCGCAGGCATCAGCCCCGCACGCGCATCCACCATAAACAGCACGACGTCAGCTTCTTCAATCGCCATCAGCGACTGTTCCGCCATGCGGGTTTCCACGCCCTCTTCCGTGCCATCGATACCGCCGGTATCGATACAGATAAACTCACGCCCTTCAACTTCAGCACGACCGTACTTACGGTCACGAGTCAGACCCGGGAAATCCGCAACCAGCGCATCACGAGTGCGCGTCAGGCGGTTAAAAAGCGTGGATTTTCCAACATTAGGGCGCCCGACAAGCGCGACCACAGGTACCATGTTAAAGCCTCATATACTCAAAATTTTGACAAAATCTATAAATAGCAAACGGCCCCTGAGCATTCAGGAGCCGTCCATTGCTGAATCAACGCCGCCGTTAACGCGTAATCGCGTAAACCGTACCGTCTTTCGCCTGAATCAGCAGTTTACCGTCAGCCACCACCGGCTCCGTCAGGAAGCCCGCGCTGTCAACCTTCTGCTGAGCGACGAAACGCCCATCTTCCGGGTTAATCCAGTGCATGTAACCTTCCGCGTCACCCACCACCAGGCTGCCATTATACAGCGCCGGAGAGGTCAGCAGACGGTGCAGCAGATCGCTCTGCGTCCACAGGGTCACGCCACCGTCGGTGGTCAGCGCCAGCAGACGGTCGTTCTGGTCAACGATGTAGATACGGTTGCCGTCAACGATGAAGTCATTCACCGAGCCCAGCTCACGTTTCCACATGATCTGACCGCTGCGCAGATCCAGCGCCGTCAGGTTACCATTGTAGGCTAACGCGTAGACAACGCCATTCACGATAACCGGCGTAGTGTCTACATCGCTCAGACGATCGATTTCGGTTGAGCCAGTCGCCTGAGAAATACGCTGCTGCCAAATCATCTGGCCCTGCTGCATCAGTACCGCGCTCACGCGACCGTTATCGCCGCCAACAATCGCCGCGCCGAAGGCCACAGCCGGTGCAGATTCACCGCGTAGAGAGAGCGCAGGCATATCCAGGTTCACCGTCCATTTCACGACGCCGCTGTTTTCATCCAGTGCCTGCAGCTGACCGTTGCTGGTATGCACCAGCACCAGGCCATCGCTGACGGTTGGACGAGACAGTACTTCGCCTGCTGCCGTGGTTTTCCAGACAACGGAACCATCACCCGCATCCAGCGCATAAACCTGCGCTTTTTCGCTACCCACATAAACGTGGCCGCCGGCAACGGTCAGGCCACCGGAGAGCAGCGCTGGCTTACGAGAGAACCAGCCATCTTTTTCTGCCAGGTTGACGGACCACACTTCTTTGCCGTCATCCGCGTTCAGCGCTTTCACGGTACCTTTACGGTCAGCCGCGTAAACCACGCTGTCCGCATAAGCCGGATGCAGGTTAGAGTAGAAGTCACCGATACCGCTGCCGACGGAGACATCCCATGCGGTAGACGGCGTAAACTGGTTTTCTACGGTTGGCAGAGGAGACATTTTAACCACATCTTCTTCGCCGCTAAACAGTGAACAACCACTCAACAGAGTGACAGAAAGCAGTCCTGGCAAAAGTAATTTACGCAATTGCATCGGGTCCCTCTCAGACGGACAAATTATTAATTTTCATGCGCATCATTTCGCTCAGCGCGGGCGATGCATCGCTCTTAGCGCCAGCTTCCCACGCCGCACGTGCACCCTGCTTGTCACCTTTACTGAGCAGGATTTCCCCGCGTAAATCAGCAACAATCGCCGTCCAGCCTTCGCCCTTCACGCCTTCCAGCGTTTTCAGAGCAACGTCAGGCTGCTTCAGCTGTAGCTGAACGCGCGCCAGACGCAGGCTGATGACGGATTTCAGATTATCATCAGATGCGGCAGCCAGGCCCTGCTGCAGCTGTTTTTCAGCCTGAGCAAGGTCGCTTTTATCGACGAAGACCTGAGCCAGTTCCAGAGAAGCAAACGCACCATAGGTGTTTTTACTGTCGGCGGCAAATTTCTCCGCGGCGGCCAGCGCTTCCGGTTTCCCTGAACTCAGAGAAGAGACGGCGTTTTCATAAGCCGCAGAGAACTCACGGGCCGAATCTAACTGATGCGAGTTCCAGTAACGCCAGCCAACCAGCGCACCAATCCCCAGAATGACCCCAACGGCCAGCGCTTTACCATTTTCGGCAAAGAAGCTTTTAATCGCCTCAACCTGATCGTTTTCGTTATTAATTTCCACGCAGCCCTTCTCCTGATAATAATGTCCTGGAGATTAACCCAGAATAGTGCGCAAATGCGCGGCAACGCCTTCCTGCGTTACGGTTGTCTGCTCACCAGAGCGCAAATCCTTCACGACAACAGTGGCTTGCTCAACCTCAGACTCACCCAGAACCAGGGCAATACGGGCGCCCCATTTATCAGCGCGGGCAAACTGCTTCTTAAAGTTGCCGCCGCCGTGGTTGGTCATCAGCTTCACGCCCGGTAACGCATCACGCACCTGCTCTGCCAGACGCATGGCGGCTGACTGAGTATCGGTGCCTGAAGCGACCAGGTATATATCGACAACAGGATCGGCTTTAAATTCCGGATTAACTGCCTGAACTAATAAAACAAGACGTTCCAGACCCATCGCGAAGCCTACCGCAGGGGTAGCACGGCCGCCCAGTTGCTCAACCAGACCATCATAACGGCCACCTGCACAAACGGTACCCTGCGAGCCGAGGCTGTTGGTCACCCATTCGAAAACGGTGCGGTTGTAGTAGTCCAGACCGCGAACCAGACGCTGGTTAACTGTGTAGGCAATTCCAGCGGCATCCAGCTGCGCGCACAGGCCAGCAAAGTGCTCACGGGACTCTTCGTCCAGATAGTCGCCCAGCGCAGGGGCGTTGTTCAGCAGCGCCTGTACGTCTGGGTTTTTGGAATCCAGCACGCGCAGTGGGTTGCTGTACATACGACGTTTGCAGTCTTCGTCCAGCACTTCTACGTGCTGTTCAAGGAAGGCCACCAGCGCGTCACGATAGTTGGCGCGGGCTTCCAGAGAACCGATGGAGTTCAGCTCCAGATTCACGTGTTCGGCCATGCCCAGCGCACGCCACCAGCGCGCGGTCAGCATGATAAGCTCGGCGTCGATATCCGGCCCCTGCAGGCCAAACACTTCGACACCCAGCTGATGGAACTGGCGGTAACGTCCTTTTTGAGGGCGTTCGTGGCGGAACATCGGCCCGATGTACCACAGACGCTGCTCCTGATTGTACAGAAGACCATGTTCGATGCCGGCGCGTACGCAGCCCGCAGTACCTTCCGGACGCAGCGTCAGGCTATCGCCATTGCGGTCTTCGAAGGTATACATCTCTTTTTCAACCACGTCGGTCACTTCACCGATAGCGCGTTTGAACAACGGGGTCTGCTCTACAATCGGCAAACGGATTTCGCTATAACCGTAGCTGCCGAGCACCTGCTTGAGTGTGCCTTCAATGCGCTGCCAGATGGCGGTCTCGCCAGGCAGATAATCGTTCATGCCGCGAATGGCTTGAATGTTTTTTGCCACGTTAATTCTCTTTATATATAAAAATGAACCCTCGGCGCGTTCGGCACCTGGGGTTCAATCATACACAGGAAGCAAGCCGCTTCCCATCTCGTTATTTTTCAACCTGCTGAACGTCGATACGGCGCGCTTCATCAAGCACCGACGCTTTCGCGCGGATCCTTGCTTCAAGCTGGCTAATCATATCGTCGTTATCGACGCGATCTTTACGCACGCCGTCTTCATACAGGCCGCTTTTTTTGTTGCCGCCGGTCACGCCGAGCGTTGACACCAGCGCTTCGCCAGGGCCGTTAACCACGCAGCCGATGATCGATACGTCCATCGGGGTGATGATATCTTCCAGACGCTGCTCCAGCGCGTTGACCGTCCCGATAACGTCAAACTCCTGACGTGAACAGGTTGGGCAGGCGATGAAGTTGATCCCACGTGCGCGGATGCGCAGTGATTTCAGAATATCGAAACCGACTTTGATCTCTTCAACCGGATCCGCCGCCAGCGAAACGCGCAGCGTATCGCCGATCCCTTCAGAGAGCAGCAGGCCCAGGCCAATGGCAGACTTCACGGAACCGCTACGCAGACCGCCCGCTTCGGTGATCCCGAGGTGCAGCGGCTGATCGATCTGTTTAGCCAGCAGGCGATAAGATTCCACCGCCAGGAAAACGTCGGACGCTTTCACGCTGACTTTAAACTTGTCGAAGTTCAAACGATCGAGGTGATCCACATGACGCATTGCTGATTCCAGTAGCGCCTGCGGCGTAGGTTCGCCATATTTTTCCTGCAGATCTTTTTCCAGCGACCCGGCGTTCACGCCGATACGGATAGGGATATTTTTGTCGCGAGCGCAGTCAACGACCATGCGAATACGCTCTTCGTTGCCGATGTTGCCCGGGTTAATACGCAGGCAGTCAACGCCGTACTCCGCCACTTTCAGAGCGATACGGTAGTCGAAATGGATATCAGCAACCAGCGGGACGTTAACCTGCTGTTTGATAAGTTTGAAGGCTTCTGCGGCGTCCATCGTCGGCACGGATACACGAACGATATCCGCCCCCACGCGTTCCAACGCCTTAATTTGATTAACCGTCGCTTCAACGTCTGTTGTGCGCGTATTGGTCATCGACTGTACGGCGATAGGAGCCCCATCGCCGATCGGCACGTTCCCAACGTAAATGCGTGTGGATTTTCTACGTTGAATTGGAGCCTGGTTGTGCATGAAAAATCTCCCGCATTACGCGTCTGTTATTGTGCTGGTGATTGTTCAGCACTCACGGTCAGGCGCGCAACCTGGTTAGTTCTGATAAAGCGGCTCAGATCGACCGGTTTACCCTGGTAGGCGATCTGTACTGCGGCCGGTGCACCAATTTTCAGTTTGTAAGGCGCCTGGCCGCTCAGGTTCAGGTTACCACCTTTACGCTGCAGGCCGCTGAACAGCTTTTTACCGGTAGCGTCGGTCACTTCCAGCCAGCAGTCGGCGGAGAAGTTCATCACCAGCGCGTTAGCATCAGCAACCGGTGCGGCAGTTTGCGCCGGGTCGGTTGGCAGTGCGCCCGGCGTTGCGGTCTGCGGTGCAGGGGTGGTGGTTTGCGCTGCGGTACCGTCGACGTTAGCCTGAGACGGTGCCACAACGGCGTTATTCTGTGCGGTCGCTACAGGTGCATCTGGAGCCGGGGTGGCATCCGCTGGTGCGGCAGTAGCGCTATCTGGGGTTGCTGCAGTATCGGTCGTAGCAGGAGTCTGCGCGGTATCCGCGCCGGTGTTCAGCGGGATATCCTGCGAGTCGTTGCCGCTCGCTTTCAGCTCAACGGAGGATTGATCGGCCATGGTGGTGATCTCTTCCTGCTGCGCTTTATGGTTCTGCCACCACCAGGCGACGGTTAACCCGACAACCACGAAGAGGACAAGCCAGGTAAAGCTCATCAGCCAGCCATCACGTTTTTTGCGACGCTTGCCCAGGGAGAAGGTCTGCATCGGAGCGACTTTCGCCGCGCGTACCGGTGCTTGCTTTTCCATCATCGGCAGCAGCTCTTCCTCGGGGATATGCACAAGGCGAGCGTAGGAGCGGATATAACCACGCAAGAATGTTGAAGCGAGTTCAGCAGGCGCCTTATCTTCTTCAATATCACGAACGGTGGAAACCTTCAGGCACAAGCGTTCTGCAACGGCTTGCTGGCTGAGTCCGAGTTGTTCACGGGCAGTACGCAGACGGACACCCGTGGTTTGTGCTTCTTGTTGGTCGTGGTTGGTTTCAGTATTCATTCGCTACAACTGCTGATTCGTGAAATTTAAGGTTCTGATGCGGAACCGTACCCGCACCGCGAAACATCCGATCGTTGCTATCGGACAGACCGACAAGCTGCCCGGTATACCCAACTTCAAAACAGCGTCAAAGGCCGTCGCTACGCTGTTGTTGCAACGCTACATACTGCCTCAATACTCATCGAAACGCACCGTAATTATTATCCAAATCAGTACGTTTCGCCTAATCCTTAAGCACTTGGCTTTACGTGCGCCTTTTCAGGCGCACGCCACGCTGAATTACAGCGCTTTCACGTCGATCGCTTCACCCTGCATACGCTTACGCATTGTACGCTTGGTGCGGTCGATAACGTCACCGGCCAGCTGGCCGCAGGCGGCGTCAATATCATCTCCGCGCGTTTTACGCACAATGGTGGTAAAGCCATAGCCCATCAGCACTTTACAGAAACGGTCGATACGGCTGTTCGAGCTGCGGCCATACGGCGCGCCCGGGAACGGGTTCCATGGGATCAGGTTGATCTTACATGGCGTATCTTTCAGCAATTCCGCCAGTTCATGCGCATGCTCGGTACCATCGTTGATATGGTCCAGCATCACGTACTCGATAGTCACACGGCCCTGGTTGGCGTTGGATTTCGAGATATAGCCGCGAACAGATTCCAGGAAGGTGGCAATATTGTACTTTTTGTTGATAGGTACAATTTCATCACGGATGGTGTCGTTCGGAGCGTGCAGGGAAATCGCCAGCGCCACGTCAATCATATCACCCAGCTTATCCAGCGCAGGCACAACGCCTGAGGTAGACAGGGTTACACGACGTTTGGAGAGACCAAAACCGAAATCGTCCAGCATGATTTCCATCGCTGGAACCACGTTGGTCAGGTTCAGCAGAGGCTCGCCCATGCCCATCATCACCACGTTGGTGATAGGACGTACGCCGGTCGCTTTGACGGCACCGACGATTTTCGCCGCGCGCCAGACCTGGCCGATGATTTCCGATACCCGCAGGTTACGGTTGAAGCCCTGCTGAGCCGTAGAGCAGAATTTACACTCTAACGCGCAGCCGACCTGTGAAGAGACGCACAGGGTCGCGCGGTCGTCTTCCGGGATATAGACAGTTTCAACGCGCTGATCGCCAACGGCAATCGCCCATTTGATGGTGCCGTCAGATGAACGCTGCTCTTCCACCACTTCAGGGGCGCGAATCTCAGCGACTTCTTTGAGCTTGCCACGCAGGACTTTGTTGATGTCAGTCATCTCATCAAAGTCGTCGCAGCAGTAATGATACATCCACTTCATCACCTGATCGGCGCGGAAGGGTTTTTCGCCTAAGTCTTTAAAAAACTCGCGCATCTGCGGACGGCTAAGATCCAGCAGGTTAATTTTTCCATCTTTGTTGGGAACCGCCGGGATGGCGCTCTCAGGCGTGACAATTTGTTCAGACATTTTCTATTCCGGCCTCGTTGTTACACGTTATGGCCCCTGGAGGGTTGATAAAAAGAAGCGCCCCAGGAAAGCGGTCTGCTCGTCCGGGGGCGCTGCATTGTACAAATTCTGGCGCATGGATGCCACGTCTGCACGCGGCATTCGCTAAATAAAGTGTAAACGTGCCCTTAGCGGGTACGTGGGCACACTTCGCCTTCTGCGAAGAAGAACGCGATTTCGCGCGCGGCGGATTCTACGGAGTCAGAACCGTGGGTGCCGTTTTCGGTGAAGCTGTCCGCGTAGTCAGCACGCAGGGTGCCAGCCAGCGCGTTGTCTGGGTTGGTTGCGCCCAGCAGGTCACGGTGACGCTGAACGGCGTTTTCGCCTTCCAGTACGGAAACCACGATTGGGCCGGAGGTCATGAACTCAACCAGACCGTCGAAGAACGGACGACCATCGTGCTCAGCGTAGAAGCCACGAGCCTGCTCAACGGTCAGGTGCAGCATTTTGGTGCCAACAATCTTAAACCCTGCTGATTCAAAGCGAGCGAAGATGCTGCCAATAACGTTTTTTGCCACCGCGTTTGGCTTGATGATGGAAAAAGTACGTTCAATAGCCATGATTACCTCTAATTTTATGTTGTCGTGCATACAGCTGTTGTATGACCTGGCGCGGATTATAAAGACCGGATGCGTCGTTGCCTATGGATGAAGGTAACATTTTTTTAAAATAAAACACTTTTAGGCAACACATTTTGTAACAAGCCCGGTTTGGCTATTGTGCGCCGGTTTTGCCCGATGGCGCTACGCTTATCGGGCCTACATCACGCTATCCACCCGGCAATATCACTCACTGCAGCGTAAAGTTCACCACCGACGTCTGCCCGGTTTCATCCATCACCACCAGTTGATAGCGCGTCGGGTTCGTCAGCGTTAAGGTCAGGCTATCCCCTGCGCTCGTCTGTGGTTCACCGTTGAGAAACCACCAGCGTCGCCCTTCTCCACCACTCGCCTGTAGCACTATTTTTGCGTTCGGCTCCCCGGGCAAGCGCCGGATCACCACGTCTTCACGAATACCGGAAAGCATCAGCGGGGCGGCATTCTGCAATTGACGCGGTGGGCAACGTGTCGAAACCGGCGGCAATCGCGCGGCGCGTCGCTCACCGACGGGCAGCCACGGCTCCAGCGGCAGCGGCCAGACGTCGAGCGTGATTTCACGAGCATCAGGACAATCCGCGGCGACGCGCTTACCTTCGCTATCCAGCCACAACGGGAAACGAATCCCCTGCATCCCTTCTTGCTCTGGCAGCAGCAGCGTCGGCGGCAGGCTGTTATCCAGTACCCAGGTGGACAGACGTCGACGGCAGTTGCTGTCTCCGGCAGGTAACGGCTGCCCGCCCGGCCAGCAAATTTCCGCTGAACTGACCGAGGTAGGACGCGGATCGCGACCTTCCTGCTGGCGCGCACTATTCGCAAGCAGCAGGTTACTCACCTGATTGAGCAGCGGGATCGCGCTGGCAAACCCGAACTGCCCGGCAACCGGCGTGCCGTCTGGTCTGCCCGTCCAGATCCCGATGCTGTAGCGAGCATTTACGCCAATAGCCCATGCGTCGCGATAGCCATAGCTGGTGCCGGTTTTCCACGCCAGCGGCACCACCTGAGGCAACGACGCGTCCGGCACCGGCTGGGCTTCGCCGGCGAGGATACGGTGAATGATCCACGCCGCGCCGGGCGAAAGCAGCGGGCGTTCCACCAGCGGGTCACTCGCCAGCATACGTAATTTTCCGACCCTGCCGTGGCGAGCCAGAGCGCTATAGGCCGCGGTGATATCCGCCAATCGCGCGCCCGCACCGCCGAGGATCAGCGACAGATTCGGCTCCGCGCCCGCAGGCAACATCAGCGGCAGCCCGGCATTACGCAAACGCGCGGCAAACTGCTTTGGCCCGTAGGCGTCCAGCACCTGTACCGCCGGGAGATTCAGCGAGCGCACCAGCGCCTCGCTCATGCTGACCGGACCGTGGAAACCGCTATCAAAGTTGCCGGGACGATAGTCGCCCATGCGCCGGGGGACATCCTGTAGCAGTGATTCAGGGTGAATCAGCGCGCTGTCGAGCGCCAGACCGTACAAAAATGGTTTCAGCACCGAGCCCGGTGAACGTACCGCCGTCACCATATCGACATGGCCAAAACGGCTGTCGTCAGTGATATCTGCCGAACCCACCCAGCCACGCACTTTCATATTGTGGTTATCCACCACCACCATCGCCAGCGAGCTGCGCGGCGGCAGGCGCGATTTCCAGTTCAGCGCCATCTCTTCCAGTTGACGCTGCAGCCCGGCATCCAGAGTGGTGACGACTTTCTCATCCCGGCTCTGCGCAAGTATATGGCGAGCAAACAGCGGCGCGAGCTGCGGCATCTGCCGAGGAAACAGCCACACCGGCTCCTCTTTGGCTTCTTTCACCAGCGCGGCGGACCAGACCTGCTGGGCCTGCATGCGGTCCAGCACTTTGTTACGTGCGGCCTGAGCCCGTTCGGGCCAACGGTCCGGGCGCAATCGGCTCGGCGCCTGCGGCAACACGGCCAGCAATGCAGCGTCGGCATAGCTTAGCTGGACGGGCGGTTTTCCGAGATAGGCCCAGCTTGCCGCACCAATGCCCTGCAGCGTGCCGCCAAACGGGGCGCGATTAAGATAAAGGGTAAGAATGTCACGCTTAGAGAGGTGCCACTCCAGCTGCATCGCGCGCCAGAGCTGACGAAATTTACCGCCGAAGGTTCGCGGGTGCGGGTCAAGCAGACGCGCGACCTGCATGGTCAGGGTGCTGCCGCCGGAGACGACGCGGCCAGAGGTCACATCCTGCCAGGCCGCACGGGCAATAGAAAACGGATTCACACCGGGATGATCCCAGAACCAGCGGTCTTCATACTGAATCAGGGCATCAAGATAGCGCGGCGACACCTCTTCGATGGTCACCGGGTAGCGCCAGATCCCCTGCGCATCGGCAAAACGCCACAGCGGGCTACCATCCTCCGCCACCACCACCCTAGCGGGGGTGACTTCATGGAGCGGCAGCGGCCAGAGTTTATCCGCCAGCAAAATGCTGACGGATAATAATACGACCGCCCCGACAAGCCATCGCCAGACGCGGCGTATATTCCAGGCAAGACGCATCCTACGGCACAACGATCAGCATATCGTCAGCCGCCCCAACGGCGCGCCAGCCTGGTACATACATAGACTCAACCTGCGACGGCGGCACGCGGTAGGTTCCCGGCATCACCGCTCGAGCCAGATAGACCAGCGTGACCGGCTGATTCGCGCTGACGGCAACCGCCGCCACAAAGCGATCGTCACGGAACTCCATATGCTGGATATCTGCCTGCTGCATCTGGTTGAGCCACTCCTGCACTGCGGTGCCGTTGTCCTGCAGATTGGCGCTGCTGTTCGCAAGATTCTGATTTTCCAGCTCTAGCCCCGCTGGCAGCATATCGACAACCAACGCGTCTGGTACGTTTTGACTGGCGTTAACATCCAGCTTCACCAGCACCAGCTCGCCGCTGCGCAGGGAAGAGAGCGATTTACGCTGCCCGTCGGTACCGTAAAACTGACGCTCGATGTGCAGCACATTGCTGGACGCCGCAGGCGCATTTTCCGGGTATCCGTTGCTATCCAGGCGTAGCCACAGCGGCTGTTCGCCTTTGTTGGTCACCGTCAATGTAGAAAGCTGATCGCCGTCAAGATTCCGCGTCAGGGCCTTTTCTCCTTGCAGCGGCTGGCTTTCAAACGAGGTCTGCGCCTGCCAGTTGCCGGGGAGATCCAACACGCCTTTCGCCGCCAGGAACAGCGCATTGTTCTCCTGGGTTGACAGCCAGCGCTCGCTGAACGCCTGTTCAGAGAGCGTCTGCAGCAGCGTGTTTTGCGCGTCCGGCAGCAGCTTGTTCTCTTCCAGCAGCGAAAGCATCAGTGCGTTATCGCGAAGCGCGCTGCCGTAGTCCGCCAGCCAGCGTCGCTGATCCTCACGTTTGGTGGTGAGCGAAAGCTGGATAGCCTGTTCGCTACGTGGCGCATCACCCATTGCTTTTAGCGCAATGCCTAGCTGCATTAACGGCAGGCCGGAACCCACCTGAGCGCGACGTTCCCACAATTCGCGCAGCGCGCCAAGCGGCGCTTTTTGCTGCCGCGCCAGCACCAGACCGGCATAGGACTGAATGGCGAAGCGGCTTGCCGCGTTATCATCGGTATAGCGTACGCTCATCAGCCCCGGCTCCTGCAAGTAGCGCAGCAGACGATTGTTACCGTTGTTAATCGCCTCTGCCGGTACGCTATAGCCCTGCTCGCCCGCGCGCACCAGGAAGTCCATCACGTAGGCGGTCAACCAATACTCTTCCGGCCCGTTTTTATCCCACAGCGCAAAGCCGCCGTTATCTTTCTGCATTTGCAGCAGGCGCGAGATACCGATATCGACCGCTGCACGGCGTTTATCGTCACTATCACCCACGATACCCAGCGTTTTCAGCTGCGCGGCGTTGGTATACAGCTGCGGGAAGAGGCCGCTGGCAGTCTGCTCAAGACAGCCGTACGGATAGGCTTTGAGTTCGCGGATATAGCGCGCCAGATTCAGCGGCGGTTTGCCGCTCAGCAGCAGTTGCCCCTGTAGCGTGACCGGCGAGAAGTTCAGATGCTGATTTTCCGGAACGTTCCAGCTTTCACCCGGTTGCAGCACCGCACCGCTATTGACGGTTTGCGCCGGATAGGCCGGACGCACGCCGATTTTCCACTGTTTGTGGAGATCGGCCAGGGTTTCTCCTGGCAACGTCATGCCCGAAACGCTTACGCTGATCTCGCCGTCACCAAAGCCTTCACCTGCGCTAACCGGGACAAAAAGCGTGTGACGCACGCCCGGCTCTAACGTGACCGGTTCCGGTGGTGTACTTTTCAGCTGCAGCAGACCATTAGCCACTATCTGCACGTTGAGCGTCTGCGGTTTGTCCGTCAGGTTAGTGACGTCCAGCGTCAGACGCGCGCTGTCGCCGCCGGCCATAAAGCGCGGCGTATTCAGTTCAACCACCACCGGCGCAGCGACCACGACCTTCGACTCGCTGCGGCCAAAATCTTCCGCCGTCCACGCCTGCGCCATCACTCTCAGCTCGCCGTTAAAATCGCCGATAGGCAGCGTAATGGTGCCCTCGCCGTTCTCATCAAGCGTTACCGGCTGCGCCTGTTCGGCAATAATGGTGACGTGGTTCACCGGCGGTTTGCCGCCACGATTAAGCTCATCACCATCGCCGCCAAAGCGCAGGCTCGCCAGTCTCCCCGGGCCTTCAATTACCTGACCGTAGATGTCGTAGATATCCGCACCGTAGCGTTTCTGACCAAAGAACGCCTGCCATGGATCGGGGGTGGTGTAGTCGGTAATACTCAGCACGCCGCTATCGACCGCTGAGAGCAGCACGTTTACTTGCTTCGGCGTATCACCCTCTTTGCGATTCACTTTAACCTTGACGGTCAACGGCTGGTTTGGACGCATTTTCTGCGGCCCCTCCAGCGTTACATCCAGACGACGCTGTTCATCGCCTAGCGGCAAATGCAATACGCCCACCGCCCGCTTCGGCGTAGCAGAGCGAGATTTATCCCCCGGGCGCACCACCAGCGTGCTGAGATAGAGGTCGTGACGATTCCAGCTTTTATCCACCGGAATGGTGAGATCCAGCCCTTCGGCCGGAACGTTAATTTCCTGCCACCATAGCGGACCGTCGCTGGACTCCACCATCGCATAGCCTTTGCCTGCTGCCGGAGCAGCAACGTGCAGCTTGATGGTATCGCCAGGACGGTAGCTCGGTTTATCGAGTTTCAGCGTCACGCGATCCGGGCGCGCCGCGCCGCTACCGTCGCTGTTGTCCTGCCAACTATAGCCTGCCCAGAAACGCACGCTGCTCACCGCATCGTTCGGTGCCTTCACTTCTAATCGATAAGCGCCCCACTCCACCGGGAAGCTGACTTTGCCGGTTTCGTCGGTTTTCAACGCCAACGTCTCTTCACCTTCGACCAGATCTTTTTGATCAAAGCGGGACTGCCAGCCGTCGCTTTCCGACCAGTTCCAGTAGTAATCGCGGCGTTCGCGAATCAGCCGAACCTGAAGATCGGAAACGGCCTTTTTTTCACCCTTGGCATCGGTGTAGACGATATCAAACGCCGCCTGGCTGTTTTCTTCAACGATCGGCTGATTCGCCGTGGTGTCAGTGCGGTAGTCATAGACCGCCTTACTGGCGAACTGCGGGCGAATACCCGGCAGTTCAGAGGCTGGCCAGATGGCCTGCGTGGCGCGGCGAGTGACTGGACGACCGCCGGACTCAAGCAGGCTGGCCTGTAGAATCACCTGCAGCGGCGAATGCGTTTCCTGCCACTGGCTAGCGGTGGTCACTTCGCCGTGACCTTTGGCATCCAGCGTCAGATTCATTTCATCAAGGCTGCGGGTGGTGTTTTGTTCGGCAATATCGCCAAACTGAAAGCCCGGCAGCGCGGCAACGGCCTCGCGCAGCGGGCGTAAAAACAGTTTCCCCTGCAGGCTATTGCCGTTAGCCGGTGCGCCGTAAAGATAGTAGCCCGACACGTCAAACTTCACGTCATCACTCGGTGCAAGCGGCGTCGGCTGCGGCGTCAGGTTGAGCGCCATACGTTCAGGCATAAAGTCTTCGACGTGGAAATCCCACTCGCGCGGCTGGTTATCGCCGGTGTTGGCGCGAATATGCCACATGCCGGTTGCCGCACTGCTATCCAGCGGATAGGTAAACTGATAGAGACCGTTCACCGGCTGGCTGACGACGCTGCGGATCACCTGCCCGTCAGGTTTCACCACCTCAAGTTTCACCGGCTGTTCCGGTAACGCTTTGCCGTCGCCATCGCGCAGCAGGCCGTTGAGGATCACCGTTTCGCCAGGACGATAAAGATCGCGCGGGCCAAACATAAAGAACTGTTTGCTGAAGCCAGGGTCACCTGCAACGTTAAACTCCGCCAGGTCGAGCGCCGGCAGTTTGAGATCAAGTAAGGTGGTTTGCCCTTCTTTGCGCGCCAGCAGCAGCGCAGCCTCTTTGTCGGTTTTCAGGACCGCATGTCCCTGAGCATCGCTGGTCGCCTGCGCCAGGGTTTGCCCTTTGTCGTTGAGCAGCGTGAGCTCAACCGCCGACTGGGCCCCGCCGTTTTCCAGGCTTTGCGTGAATACGTCAAGCTGGTTGTGATAACGGTGCAGCGACACGCCAACGTCGCTGAGAGTAAAGAGCGTAGCAGCATTGCTGTAGCTGTACTGGCCTGCCGGATTCATCACCGCGATATAGACGCCGGACTGCTGCAGCGGCGCAATATCTTTCAGCGGCAGCAGCAGTTTTTCCCGCGTGTTGCGTGCCGGGTTAAGGTCGAAACGTCCGGTGTAAACCAGATCCGCCATTTTCAACAGTTCGTCAGACTCCCAGTTACTGAGCGAGCTGCGGTACTCCCACTGGCTGACAAACGCCGCCAGCGATTCCGGCTTCACGCGGAAGAAGTTGACGTCTACATGCGGCACGTTAAGCACCATTACCGGCAGCCCGTCCACCACTTTGCCCGGCAGCAGCGAGCCACGGCTGGCGAAGCCAACGCTTGGGGCAATATCGCGGGTGGTCAGCGTTTTCTCCACGCTGGTGCCGAAGGTGGCCTTATTCAGCGCAGCAAGCTCTGGGTCAACGGTGACAATCAGGTCGCGCTTCGGCTCCAGATGACGCAGACGCAGCTCTTTCAGATTCGGCGCCAGCTCCCAGGCTCCGTCCACCTTGCCGCTTTTCTTATCCACCACGTGGACGGTCTTGCTGAAATCCTGCTCGGGATTGAGCGCAATAGAGAACGTCAGCACCAGCGTTGCCGCGCCGTCGAGCTGAACCTCTGAGGCATCCAGCAGCGTGAGCGCTTTACCCTCGCTCTGCTGGGCAAGTTTCGCCAGCTGTGCGGCATCCGGTTTAACCGGCGCAACGTTTTGCGACGCCGTCGAGGACGCGACGGGTTTGACATCCTGCGCTTTGTCGCTGTTATCGCACCCGGACAGGAGCGAGGCGGCCAGCATAGCAAGCACGGCTAAACGGAACGGTTTCATCCTTATAACCTCTGACGTTAAGTCTCTATTTCGTTAATTGACATAGTATTATGTGCAAACGTGACTTTTACCAATAGCACGCTCATTACAGAGCCGATTTTCAGATTTCATATATAGCCTTAATCACAACCGCAGCGTTGCTAACTTGTCAGCTCTCCGGAAAACATCGACAATTCCTCTACGATTGCAAATGGAGGCACTCAATGACCACCTCTTTCTTTGTCGCCGCCGATTGGCTGGCTGAACACATAAACGATCCGGCAATTCAAATTATCGATGCGCGAATGGCGCCTCCCGGACAGGAACACCGGGATATGGCGGGTGAGTACCGTGCAGGCCATCTGCCCGGCGCGCTGTTCTTTGATATTGAAGCGCTCTCCGACCACACCTCGACGCTGCCGCATATGATGCCGCGCCCGGAAGCTTTTGCCGTCGCCATGCGCGAACTGGGCGTGAGCAGCGACCGCCATTTAGTGGTGTATGACGAGGGTAATCTGTTCTCCGCGCCGCGCGCGTGGTGGATGCTGAAAACCTTCGGCGTGGAAAACGTCTCTATTCTGGCGGGCGGCCTTGCAGGCTGGCAGCGCGATGAACTGCTGCTCGAGGAGGGCGATGTTGATGCCGGTGAAGGCGAGTTTGAGGTTAAGTTTAACGCCCACGCCGTTGCACGTCTGACCGATGTACTGCTGGCAAGTCATGAACGTTCGCAGCAGATTATCGATGCGCGCCCAGCCGGTCGCTTTAATGCCGAAGTGGATGAACCACGCCCTGGCCTGCGTCGCGGCCATATTCCCGGCGCGCTGAACGTGCCGTGGAGCGAACTGACTTTCAACGGCGAGCTGAAGACCACCGACGAGCTGGAAATGATTTTTGCTCGCCAGGGCGTAGACCTTAATCAGCCGATTATCACCAGCTGTGGCTCAGGCGTGACGGCAGCGGTGGTTCTGCTGGCGCTGGAGACGTTGGGGGCAAAAGAGGTCGTGCTGTATGACGGTGCCTGGAGTGAATGGGGCGCGCGCGACGATTTGCCGATTGAGCCTCAAAAGTAACGACGGGGCCGTGCCATCCCGGGGTCGGCGTGAACGCCTCGCCCGGGCTACCATAGAACCGGATCGGCTCAAATGATTCGGTTCTGCTTAAAATCACGCAGGAAGCTGCCCCAGCGTTTTTCATAGAACGGCGTGATATGGGCGAGCATAAAGTGGCTGATGCCCTTCTCGCCTTCCACCACCTGACAGATATCAATCGGTTCATCACCCGGTAAGGTGTCGGTCGCTACGCTGCCCGCGGCGTGAATAATCTCTTCGATATCCCCTTCCGCTTCAATGCCAATCAGCAGGTTCGGCTGTTCGTCCGCACGCTCTTTAATGGAGCAGATAAACGCACGCTTCACCGTTTTCAGGGTTTTGAACAGCGTGGTCAGCGATTCCACCATCTGGGCCGGTGGCTCTGCAACTTCAGAGAGCAGCAGCGCGCTGCCACCTTCCAGCACTTCCTGCGTGCTGAGCGGGTTGCCCTCTTCACCAATCAGGTGGCTGATTTCACGCGGGGTAAACTCTTTGCCGGTCGGCAGCTTCGCGTTGAGGAACAAGGTTTCGCCAAGCGTCATTTCAAACAGCGTGCGCACCGGCATAACCACAAATGCCTGCTCGGTGGTGACCGCTTCTTTCAGGGCTTCCAGCGAGGTGAAGAACGGGATGACGGAGGTGCCGTCGTCTTTTTCCCAGTGCTGTAATTCTAAGGCGCTGTCATCAACAACCTGCTGGTCATCGGCTGCGCTGCCGGGAACCCAGACGGTGGACTCCAGTAAAGTGCGGAAAAAGGCTGGGCGATGAGCAGGTTCGGTTGCCGCCTGTTCCAGCAGCGTTTCGAGTTCGTTTTTGCTTTCAGACATAGTGCTTCCAGAAGGTGTGAATACCCCTCACCCCGGCCCTCTCCCCAAAGAGGAGTGGGAGAAAACCGGACGGTCCCCTCTCCCCTTTGGGGAGAGGGTTAGGGTGAGGGGAAAAGATTACTCGGCGGTCAACAGATTCGCGATAGTCCGCACACCCAGCCCGGTGGCACCCGCCGACCACTGCTCAACGGCAGATTTGCGGTAAGTGGCAGAGCAGTCGATGTGCAGCCAACCCTGGTGGTAGTTTTCCACGAAGTGGGACAGGAAGCCCGCCGCGGTGCTTGCGCCTGCCGGGTAGGCTGCGCTGCCGGTGTTGTTCAGCTCAGCAAAGTTAGACGGCAGCTGGTTGCGGTGGAACTCGGCCAGCGGCAGACGCCAGAAGGCTTCGTTTTCCGCACTGGCGCTTGCCAGCAGACGGTTCGCCAGCTGGTCATCAAAGCTAAACAGCGCGTGGTAATCGTTGCCCAGCGCGGTTTTGGCCGCCCCGGTCAGGGTTGCCGCATCGATGATAAGCTCTGGCTTCTGCGCGCTGGCATCAATCAGGCCATCGGCCAGCACCAGGCGACCTTCTGCATCGGTGTTCATCACTTCCACATTTTTACCGTTACGGTAGTGGATGATATCGCCAAGCTTGAAGGCGTTGCCGCTGATCAGGTTATCCGCACAGCACAGGTACAGTTTTACGCGCTTGTTCAGGCCGCGGGTAATCGCCAGCGCCAGCGCACCGGTCACGGTTGCGGCACCACCCATATCGGACTTCATGGAGTCCATGAACGCGCTCTGTTTGATGCTGTAGCCGCCGGAGTCGAAGGTGATACCTTTACCGACCAGACAGGCGTAAACCGGCGCTTCTTTATCGCCCGTTGGGTTGTAGTCCAGCGCCAGCAGAACCGGTGGACGTTCGGAACCACGGCCCACGGTGTGCAGGCCCGCGTAACCCTGCTCACGCAGATCTTCGCCTTTGGTGATGCGATAAGAGACGTTGTCGCATGCCACGCCGCACAGCAGGTCAACCGCGCGCTGCGCAAGCTGCTCTGGGCCCAGCTCTTCCGCTGGGGCGTTGATGGTGTCACGTACCCAGTCAATGTAGGTCAGACGGTTGTCCAGTTCCTGGCGCTGCGCATCGTCCAGCTCAGGCCATTCAACCTGACGAGCGCCTTTCGGCCCTTTGTAGCCCGCCCAGAAAGCCCAGGCGAGGTCGACGTTCCAGCCTTCGCCAGACAGGTCAACGTGCTTGATGCCCATGCCGTCAATTTTACGCGCCGCGCGCTGGATAAGGCCCGCGTCGTCGCGGCCGGTCAGGTGCAGGACAATACCTTCATCATTAATGCTATAGGCCGCTTTTTCACCCCAGCGCGCATCGGCTGGCTGAGTAGAAAGGGTAATTTTCATGGCTTGTGTCATTTTTTTATCCTTATTAGCAAACGGGCCGCCGATTGGCAGCCCGTGATGTGACTTATTCTGCTTCATCCAACCAGACTAGCAGAATTGCCTCAAGGATTTTTTCATTTGATGCCTGAGGGTCATCATCAAAATCTTCGAGGTCGCAAATCCACTGGTGCATGTCGGTGAAGCGCACCGTTTTCGGATCGGTATCCGGGTAAGCATCGTACAGCGCTTCGCCGATTTCGCGGCTGTCAGTCCACTTAAGTCCCATACTATCCTCTTAGTGCTCGCGCGCGTGGTTAATTGTGTAACGCGGAATTTCGACCACCAGGTCTTCATCCGTGACGCGGGCCTGGCAGCTCAGGCGGCTATCTGGTTCCAGCCCCCAGGCTTTATCCAGCATATCGTCTTCGTCTTCGGTGCTTTCTGGCAGCGAGTCGAAACCTTCACGCACGATGCAGTGGCAGGTGGTGCAGGCACAGGATTTTTCGCAGGCGTGTTCAATCTCGATACCGCTACGCAGCGCAGCATCCAGAATGGTTTCACCGGTCTCAGCTTCCACAACGATGCCATCCGGACACAGGTCCTGATGTGGCAAAAAAACAATCTTTGGCATATTAAACCTCGTCCACGGATTGGCCTTTCAGCGCGACACGGACGGATTGGTCCATGCGGCGAGCGGCGAATTCCTGGGTTTGTTTATCAACGTTTTTAATGGCTTGTTCTATGGCGTCAGTGTCATTACCCTCGGCAACCGCACTCAGCACGGCGGCAGCCTCGTCAATCTCCTGACGCTCTGCGGCGCTTAACAGCGCGGCATCAGCGGCCAGCGCGCTGTGCAGGCTTTCCAGCACGCGAGCGGCTTCCACTTTCTGCTCTGCCAGCATACGTGCTTTCACGTCCTGCTCGGCATAGCTCATGGAATCCTGAATCATGGTGGCGATTTCGCCATCGGTCAGACCGTAGGACGGCTTCACCTGAATAGAGGACTCAACGCCGGTGGATTTCTCCATGGCGGTGACGCTCAGCAGGCCATCGGCGTCCACCTGGAAGGTTACGCGAATGTGCGCGCCGCCAGCCGGCAGCGCCGGAATCCCGCGCAGCGCAAAACGCGCCAGTGAACGGCAGTCCTGCACCAGTTCACGCTCGCCCTGCATCACGTGGATGGACATCGCGGTCTGTCCGTCTTTGAAGGTGGTGAACTCCTGCGCGCGAGCCACTGGAATGGTGGTATTACGCGGGATAACCTTCTCGACCAGGCCGCCCATGGTTTCGAGGCCAAGAGAGAGCGGGATCACGTCGAGCAGCAGCATTTCGCTGTCCGGCTTGTTGCCGACCAGAATATCCGCCTGCACGGCGGCGCCAATGGCGACCACTTTATCCGGGTCGATAGAGGTCAGCGGCGTACGGCCAAAGAACTCGCCCACGCGTTCACGCACCAGCGGTACGCGGGTTGAACCGCCGACCATGACTACTTCCAGCACCTCTTCGGCTTCCACGCCTGCATCTTTCAGCGCGCGACGGCAGGCCAGCAGTGTGCGCTTCACCAGCGCGGAAATCAGGTCGTTAAACTGTTCGCGGGTTACCTCGCCTTTCCAGCCAGCGACCTCAACGGTCACGCTATCGGCATCGCTCAGGGCGATTTTGGCGGCGATGGCGGCGTCAAGCAGTTCGCGCTGTACGCGGTTGTCGCTGCGATCGGCAATGCCCGCCTGTTCGCGGATATGGTCGGCCAGCAGGTGGTCGAAGTCGTCGCCGCCCAGCGCAGAATCCCCGCCGGTAGCCAGCACTTCAAACACGCCGCGGCTCAGGCGCAGAATCGAGATATCGAAGGTACCGCCGCCCAGATCGTAGACGGCAATCACCCCTTCCTGACCGGAATCGAGGCCGTAAGCGATAGCCGCGGCGGTCGGTTCGTTCAGCAGACGCAGTACGTGCAGGCCCGCCAGACGCGCGGCGTCTTTGGTGCCCTGACGCTGTGCATCATCAAAATAAGCGGGAACGGTAATCACCACGCCATCCAGCTCGCCTTCAAGCGTTTCGGTGGCGCGAGCCGCCAGCGCTTTGAGGATATCGGCCGAAACGCGGATTGGGTTCAGTACACCGGCCTTGGTCACCAGCATTGGCAGGCCGTTTTCGCTTACCTGGAACTGGTACGGCAGATGTGGGTAGCGCGTCTGGATATCCGCCAGCGAGCGGCCCATCATGCGTTTTACGGAGCTGATGGTATTAGCGGGGTCAAGCGCGGCGTTGGTGCGCGCATCGTAGCCGACCACGTGGCCCTGCTCCTGATAGTGCACAACGGAAGGCAGCAGGTGACGCCCCTGATTGTCGGCCAGCGTTTCCGCCTGGCCGCTACGCACGGTAGCCACCAGGGAATTGGTGGTGCCTAAGTCAATGCCCACCGCCAGACGACGCTGGTGCGGCGCGGCGCTTAGACCCGGCTCACTAATTTGTAATAAGGCCATGTTAAGCTTCCAGAATCAGAAATCGAGCAGCTTTTCTTCGAGTAATTCAGCGCTGCTTTGGAGTTTATCGAGAAAACGCAGTTTACGGACGGTATCCGCCGCCGCTTCCCACGTTTGCGAATCGAGTTCCGCCACCATCTGCTGCTGGCGTTGGCTATACATTGCTTTGATGCGTTTGATAAGCCCTTCCAGGCGGTCGGTATCTTTTGCCTGTTCAATCTCGTCCAGCTCTTCACGCAGTTCCAGCTGTTCCATCAGGAACGCGGTATCGCGCACGGTGTGCTGTTCGGAGGCAAGATCAAACCCGTGCAGGGAGAGCAGATATTCGGCGCGCATCAGCGGGTGACGCAACGTTTGCCAGGCCTGGTTGATGTTCGCAGAACGCTGGACCGCTGCGAGCTGTTCAGCGTCGCTGCCGCTAGCAAATCGGTCGGGGTGGTTCTGACGCTGCAGGTCCTGGAATCGTGCCGCGAGGGCCTGAGTGTCTACGTGATAACCGGCTGGCAATCCAAAGAGAGTGAAGTAATCCATGACGATCTCAGGGTTAACTATTTAAAACAAACCCCACGCACAGCGATGAAACCATGGGTGGGGTTGGCAGGACTCAAAATCAGACGTTAAAGCTTTCGCCGCAACCGCACTCGTCTTTTACGTTCGGGTTAGTGAATTTAAACCCTTCGTTCAGACCTTCTTTCACGAAGTCGAGCTGCGTGCCATCAAGAAATTGCAGGCTCTTACCGTCGATGACAACCTTCACGCCTTTGTCTTCGAAAACGGTATCTTCTGCCGCCGGCTCGTCAACAAATTCCAGTACATAGGCCATACCTGAACAACCGGACGTTCTCACGCCAAGACGCAGACCAAACCCTTTACCGCGGTTTGACAGGAAGGTATTGACTCGCGCTGCTGCACTGTCGCTTAAGGTAATCGACATAAAAACCTCAACTCTTAATTATTTTGCTTCACGTTTGCTTTTGTAATCCGCAATAGCGGCTTTAATCGCGTCTTCTGCCAGGATAGAACAGTGAATTTTCACTGGTGGCAGTTCAAGCTCGTCTGCGATATCGGTATTTTTAATGGCCTGTGCTTCGTCCAGGGATTTCCCTTTTACCCACTCGGTGACGAGGGAGCTGGAAGCAATGGCGGAACCGCAGCCGTAGGTCTTGAAACGCGCGTCTTCAATGATACCTTCATTGTTGACTTTAATCTGCAACTTCATCACGTCGCCGCAGGCCGGAGCACCGACCATGCCGCTGCCGACGCTTTCGTCGCTGTTGTCGAAGGAACCTACGTTACGTGGGTTCTCGTAGTGATCGATTACTTTTTCGCTGTAAGCCATGATGAATTCTCCTTATCGGTACCGATTAATGATGCGACCATTCAATGCTGTTCAGATCCACGCCCTGTTTGAACATTTCCCACAGTGGAGAAAGGTCGCGCAGACGGCCAATGGAGTTGCGAACCAGATTGATGGTGTAGTCAATCTCTTCTTCGGTAGTGAAACGACCTAAAGAGAAACGAATGGAGCTATGCGCCAGCTCATCGGTCATGCCCAGTGCGCGCAGCACGTAGGATGGCTCAAGGCTTGCGGAAGTACAGGCGGAACCGGAGGAAACCGCCAGGTCTTTCAGCGCCATAATCAGGGATTCACCTTCAACGTAGTTAAAGCTCACGTTGAGGATGTTTGGTGCGCCCTGCTCAAGATCACCGTTCAGGTAGACTTCTTCCATATCCTTCACGCCGTTCCACAGACGGTTACGCAGACCGCGCAGACGGGCCATTTCGGTCTCCATCTCTTCTTTCGCGATACGGTAAGCTTCGCCCATGCCGACGATCTGGTGAACAGGCAGGGTACCGGAACGCATGCCGCGTTCGTGACCGCCGCCGTGCATCTGCGCTTCGATACGGATACGTGGTTTACGACGAACGTACAGTGCGCCGATACCTTTTGGACCGTAGATTTTGTGACCGGAGAAGGACATCAGGTCAACTTTCAGCTGGCTCAGGTCGATAGGCAGTTTGCCCACGCTCTGGGTCGCATCAACGTGATAGATGATGCCGCGCGCACGGCACATTTCGCCGATGGTCGCGATATCCTGCACCACGCCGATTTCGTTGTTCACGTGCATGATGGAGACGAGGATGGTGTCGTCACGCATGGCTGCTTCGAGCTCTTTGAGATCGATAATGCCGTTACGCTGAGGCGCCAGATAGGTGATTTCGAAACCTTCGCGCTCAAGCTGACGACAGGTGTCCAGCACGGCTTTATGCTCGGTTTTGCTGGTGATAATGTGCTTGCCTTTTTTCTGATAAAAGTTGGCTGCACCTTTAATCGCCAGGTTGTCGGATTCAGTCGCACCGGAGGTAAAGACGATTTCACGCGGGTCTGCACCCACGAGGTCGGCAATCTGATTACGGGCGATATCTACCGCCTCTTCAGCCTGCCAGCCGAAACGGTGTGAACGAGAGGCCGGGTTACCAAAGGTCCCGTCCAGGGTCAGAAACTGCATCATTTTCTCGGCAACACGCGGGTCCACCGGCGTGGTTGCGGAGTAGTCGAGATAAATCGGTAATTTCATTGCTCTTTAACTCCGTACATCACTCAATGCAAGGAGTCAGGCAACCGGCTGGATGTACGACCGTGTTGACGGGACGCTGTCCCGGCCTGACTCTGAAATCTCATTTTTATCTATAACCAGCCCTGCTACGTGCGCCCGATAAGGCACACGGCAGAGCGGGTGGATTATGCACGTAACTTAACGTCGATAGCGTCTTGTACGCGGGTATTGCGGGAGGTGTCGTGCGAATGCTGGCGACCAGACACGTCCAGAACTTCCTGGTTATTGACCAGTTCACCGAGGGTGATGTTGTTCAGGAAGCCAGTCAGACGGTCGCTCAGATCGCGCCAGAGTGCGTGGGTCAAACATTTATCGCCGCCCTGGCAGCCACCTTTCCCCTGACAGCGGGTAGCGTCAACGGACTCGTCCACTGCGCTAATCACTTCACCCACTGCGATGTGGTTTGCTTCTTTACCCAGCAGATAACCACCGCCTGGTCCGCGTACGCTGGATACTAAGCCATTTTTACGCAGACGGGAGAACAGCTGCTCCAGATAGGAGAGTGAAATTCCCTGACGTTCAGAAATATCAGCCAACGGCACCGGGCCCGCTTCGGAGTTGAGTGCAACGTCCAGCATCGCGGTTACGGCATAACGCCCTTTAGATGTCAGTCTCATGTCTTACTTAACCTCAAACTCGCCCCTGCCCGGGGTTTTTAATAATATTGTGGGTATTGCATAGCAGGGCCAAGTCTGACATTCCCGACTAAAACAGTCAACTATTTACTTGAGTAATTTAGTCAGGTATTTGGCGTTCCGTGCGGTATTGATTCTGAGCCGTTTCCGGGGTCAGCCAGAGGCCTCGCCCCGGTTACAAAAGGGGTGTAGCCCGGCCAAACGGAGCACCGCCGGGAATGCACCTTACTCTTTGTTTTTCTGCTCAATAGACGCCAGAATCCCACGCAGGATGTTCAGCTCCTGGCTTTCCGGGCGCGCACGGGTAAACAGACGACGTAAACGGCTCATCACCTGCCCCGGATGGTTTTCGCGGATGAAGCCGGTAGCGAGCAGCGTCTGCTCCAGGTGGCCATAGAAACGCTCAAGATCGTCCACCAACGGGTACGGCGTCTCTTCGTGCTCAACCTTCGGTTCGTTGCTTTCCTGCGTCGCCAGCCAGGCCATGCGCACTTCATAAGAGATAACCTGCACGGCCATCGCCAGATTCAGCGAGCTGTATTCCGGGTTAGCGGCAATCGCCACGTGGTAATGACATTTTTGCAGTTCATCGTTGGTCAGGCCAACGCGTTCACGACCGAACACTAGCGCCACCGGCGCATGTTCACCTTCTGAGACGCTTTTCAGACCGCACTCACGCGGGTCGAGCATCGGCCACGGCAGCGTACGGGAACGCGCGCTGGTGCCAACCACCAGGCTGCAACCGGCCAGCGCTTCATCGAGGGTATCGACGATCTGCGCGTTGCCAATCACATCGCTGGCTCCGGCTGCCAGGGCGATGGCCTGGGAGTCTGGTTTCACCAGCGGGTTGACCAGCCACAGGTTGGTTAACCCCATGGTTTTCATAGCGCGGGCCACGGAGCCCATGTTGCCGGTGTGGGAGGTTTCGACCAGCACGATTCGGATATTTTGCAGCATTGTCATTCTTCGTCTAAAGATTATTCAACCATATTACCATAAATCTGAGACAGAATCCGAATTCGCTGCTATGATATGCGCCGTTTTCCCCGTTCTTTAACATCCAGTGAGAGTAACCTGATGCATCCGATGCTGAACATCGCCGTGCGCGCAGCGCGCAAGGCGGGTAACCTGATTGCCAAAAACTACGAAACACCAGAAGCTGTTGAAGCGAGCCAGAAAGGCAGCAACGATTTCGTGACTAACGTTGATAAAGCCGCTGAAGCGATGATTATCGACACCATTCGCAAATCTTACCCGCAACACACCATTATCACCGAAGAAAGCGGTGAACATGTTGGCGAAGATCTGGATGTTCAATGGGTTATCGATCCACTGGATGGCACCACCAACTTTATCAAACGTCTTCCACACTTCTCCGTCTCCATTGCCGTACGCATTAAAGGTCGTACTGAAGTGGCTGTGGTTTACGATCCAATGCGCAACGAACTGTTCACCGCTACCCGCGGTCAGGGCGCACAGCTCAACGGTTACCGTCTGCGCGGCAGCACTGGCCGCGATCTGGATGGCACTATCATCGCGACCGGTTTCCCGTTCAAAGCGAAACAGCACGCTACCGCCTACATGAACATCCTCGGTAAAATGTTTACCGAATGCGCTGACTTCCGTCGCACCGGTTCCGCTGCGCTGGATCTGGCCTACGTTGCCGCTGCGCGCGTTGACGGCTACTTCGAAATCGGCCTGAAGCCATGGGATTTCGCCGCTGGCGAACTGATCGCTCGTGAAGCAGGCGCTATCGTTTGTGACTTCACCGGTGGCCATAACTACATGATGACCGGCAACGTCGTTGCAGGTAACCCACGCATCGTGAAAGCCATGCTGGCGAACATGCGTGACGAACTGAGCGAAGCGCTGAAGCGCTAAGTTCGGACTCCACGTCATTAAGAAGCCCCTTTGCGGGCTTCTTTTTTTTGTACCTACCCTTCCCCCAGAATTATCTCTATTCCCGTTGCCGCCAGATGCGTCGTCTATACTTAGCCTTTTGTTAGCCAAAAGGAGAACGAGAATGACCATTCACAAACACGGTTCGGCACACTGGTCAGGCGATATCAAACGCGGAAAAGGGACGGTCTCTACTGAAAGTGGCGTGCTCAACCAGCAACCTTACGGCTTCAATACTCGCTTTGAAGGCGCAAAGGGCACTAACCCGGAAGAGCTGATTGGCGCAGCGCATGCGGCCTGTTTTTCGATGGCGTTATCGTTGATGCTGGGTGAGGCAGGCTATACCCCTGATGCCATCAATACCACGGCAGACGTCTCATTGGATAAAACCGACGGCGGGTTTGCCATTACCAAAATCGCCTTACAGAGTAAGGTGAGCGTGCCCGGTATCGATCCGAAGCAGTTTGACGGCATCATCCAAAAAGCCAAAGCGGGTTGCCCGGTTTCCCAGGTTCTGAAGGCAGAAATCACGCTGGATTACACGTTGAACTAACGTTTTCAGGCAGCAGTAAGAACATGCTGGTCACCTTATTGACCAGCATTTCACTCTAGAACGGCCTTAACCCTCTGCTGACCGGCACTGCACTCACCCACATCACCACCGCCGCAGCGACCAGAACCGCGCCACCTGCCAGTGCCAAAGTTGTCCACCCCACCTGCCGCCAGAGTACCGGCGTTTTATTACCGCTGAGCTTCACCGCCAGGGTGCGAAAAACGTGGACCAGCAGCGCTAAAGAAGAGATGGTGAGCGACGTTCCTGCCGCCATCGCCAGCGCAGAGGCAACGCCCCAGCCAAACACGCCAATCACTTTACTGAACAGCAGCACCATAATGGCACCGGAACAGGGGCGCATGCCCATCGACAGTATAATCATCAGCCTCGCCCGCCAGTCTTCATCACGTTCAAGCCGTTTAGGGTCCGGCATGTGCTGATGACCACAGCCGCAGTGCTGGTCATGAACGTGATGTGGCGTAAAAGCGGTAAACTTCGGTTTGCGCAGCAGTACCCGCAGCTTTCTCAGCGCCCGCCAGCAGAGTAATAATCCCAGCACGCCCACCAGCGCATAGCTGCCCTTCTCCAGCCAGAAACTGCTGAGGTGCAGCTGGCGCGCCGGAAGTCGTAGCAGCGTCAGCACAACGATGACCAGGCCAATGGCTACCAGCCCCTGTAATAAAGAAGCCGCGAGCGTCAGGCCAATACTGGATTTTAACTTTGACGGATGGGTGGCCAGCCACGTGGTGATGACGACCTTACCGTGCCCCGGCCCCAGCGCGTGCAGCACGCCGTAGACAAAGCTGAACAGCAGCAGCGCCCCGCCCGCCTGAGTCGGATTTTCCGCCACGGCCTGTAACAAACCACTCATCTGCTGGTTCACGTCGCGTTGCCAGACCACGCTTTGCAGCATGACCTGTGGCCAGGCCTGCCAGAGCCATAGCAAGCCAATAACCGCAACCGCAAAAAACAGTAGCAGCGGCCAAAGCGACAGCCAGCGGCGCGAGGTGCGACGATTAACGGAGATTACTGACATGCGATGGTGACCTTCTGCGCAAACTGTTTTCCAAGATCCATATCTTCCGGAGGCGCATCCGCTTTATCGAGCGATTGCGCGTAGGAGAGCATCTCATCGTTGGGATGCGGGGTATGGACGCTGACCTTACATGCACCTTTAAAATCTGGCGCAAACGCCACGTCACCGTCCTTCTCGTAGCTCATATCGACATAATAGGTCGGGTCGAAGGTAGAAAAGGTGTAAGTCTGTCCCGCCAGCGTTTGCGGCGTCGCCAGCGGTAAGGTAAAGGTCAGCACCGCCTGATGCCCCTGTCGCGCCAGGCCGTAGGCGGTAGGCAGGTTTTCGAACTTCACCTTTTTGCCGTCGTGCCAGAACTCGGTAAAGTAGTGCTGCCCCAGCACGTTCGCCATCACCTCAGCGGCCAGCTTTTTCCAAACCTCATCGCCCGGTTTTGCGTTGCCCGCGTCGTAGAGCAGATCCGCCGAGGTGAGTTCATCCATTACCCAGCGCATTTTCATGCCCGTCAGCTTGCCGTCAGCCACCACCAGCTGGTTAGTGATGGTAATAAAGCTGTGCGGATGTGCGCTGACGTTTAACGATAAAACCGTAAGAAATATCAGAACCGCGCATTGTTTCACTCTCTTCATCGGTTCCTCAGTGAAAAATTCTGTGACCGTCACCCGCATTCCTTAGCTAAAGCTCATTAGCTGCCGTTATCTTTTGTCTATTCTTATGCTCATAACCTGCTGCTGGATCCCAACAGATGATGACCGTACTCGAACCGCCATCTGTGCTTTCCAGTCCGCAGCGCCGCTGCCAGGCGCTGCTGATGCTCTATCTCCCTGGTCATTCCATCACGGCGGAATACATTGGCATGGTGAATAATGTCGATGTTTCCACCGCCCGGCAAGATGTCATTGAAGCCGGAGAGGAGGTTGAGCGTTACCATCGTCTGGCGATCGCCACTCAGGCGGATGGCTGCTATCGGATTGAAGGCACAACCCTCGACCTGCGCCTGTGCTTACTGCACTGGCTTCGCCGCGCATTGCGTCTGTGTCCGCACTTTGTGACGCACCATTTTACACCAGCGCTGAAAACGCAGCTCAGGCAGTTGAAGATCCCGCGTACGCTATATGATGAAACCAACCTGCAGGCGCTGGTGAACCGCTGCGCCCGAAGCCTGCAGCGCGATTTTGAATGTCGTGACGTGCAGTTTTTACGCCTCTATCTCCAGTACTGTTTATTACAGCATCATCAGGGAGAAAGCCCTATTTTTAGCACGCTGCAAAGCGCCTGGACGCAGTCCACGCTGGAATATCAGATGGCGGCGGATATTGTCCACCACTGGCAGAGGCGGGTAATGCAAACGCCAAACCGCAACGAGCAGCACTTCCTGGCGCTGCTGTTTATGCTGCTGAAAGTGCCAAATCCCCAGTTTGATGGACGCGAGCAGGACCAGCAGCTACATCTGGCGATTGCCCGGCTGGTCGACCGTTTTCAGCATGAGGCGCACTGCCATTTCACCAATGAACGCAGCCTGCACGATCAGCTCTACGTTCACGTAGCGCAGGCGCTGAACCGCTGCGTGTTTGAGATCGGCATCGATCATCACCTGCCGGAAGAGATCCACCGCCTCTACCCGCGATTGATCCGCACCACCCGTGCGGCGCTGAGTGATTTTGAAACCCGCTATACCCTACACTTCAGCGACGATGAAGCGGCGCTGATTGCGGTGATTTTTGGCGCCGGATTAATGCAGGAGAGCGAGCTGCACGAGAAACAGGTGGTGCTGTTAACCGGCGACAACCCGGCGCTGGAGCAGGAGATTGAACAGCAGTTGAGGGAACTGACGCTACTGCCGCTCACCGTGAAGTACCTGACGGTCAACGTCTTCCAGAAAGAGGGCGCGCCGAAAAACAGCACGCTCGTGATTTCGCCTTACGCGATTGCCCTGCCCCTATTTTCACCGCCGCTGATCCACGCCGAACAACCGCTCAGCGAGCATCAGCAGCAGCATATCTGCAAGATACTGGAAACCTAGCGGGCGACCGTTTTTGGTCGCAGCACCAGCGCAGGCAGCGCCACCAGCGCCATCACCCAGAACAGCCCCTGATGAAGATGCTGATAAAGGAAGCCTGAGAACATGGTCATCACCGCAATGCTGCCGCCCATCGCCACCGCCGAGTAGACCGCCTGCAGGCGGATAACTTCGCTCCCCTGACGGGCAGCAATGTAGCGCATCGCCGCCAGATGGCAGACGGTGAAGGTGCCACAGTGCAGGATCTGAATCAGAATCAGCCACGGCAGGCTGGTCGTCCAGCCCATCAGCCCCCAGCGGATAACGCCGCAAATGGCCGACAGCAGCAGCAGATCCCGGGCGCTAAAGCGACGGAATACCTTTTTACTCAGCGCAAAGGTGACCACTTCGGCGACCACGCCCAACGACCACAGATAGCCGATAGCCGACGCCGAGTACCCCGCCCCTTCCCAGAAGATAGCGCTGAAACCGTAATAGGCGGCATGTGCCCCCTGAAGCAGGCTCACACAGGCAAGAAAGCGCCAGTTTTGCGTCACTAAGGAACGCCAGGCCGGCCAGCCAACGCTCTCCTGATGGCGGGATTCACCGAGCGGCATCACCGACGGTTTCAGCAACATCCCCAGCAGCATTGATGCGACGCCAAGACTCAGCATCACCAGGATGACATGGTAATCGAACAGGCTCACCAGCTTACCGGTCAGCGCAGAACCAATCACGAAAGCAATGGAGCCCCACAGGCGCACCCGGCCGTAGTCCATGGTTATCTGTTTTTGCCAGGTGTTCGCCAGCGCATCGGTAAGCGGCACCAGCGGCGAGAAGAACAGGTTGAAACCGATCATCACCACCATCAACCAGGCAACCTGCGTACCCGCCCAGAACGCGGCGGCGAACAACAGCGTCATCAGCGCCAGAATGCGCAGCACGCTTATCAAGCGCGAAGGATCGCTCACTCGCGGCGCTATCAGCAGGCTGCCGAGAAAACGAGCGACCAGCCCCGCCCCTAACAGTAGACCGATAGTTTCGGGCGACAGCCCAGCGCCTTTGAGCCAGACGCTCCAGAAGGGAAGAAAAATGCCGTAGCTAAAGAAATAGGTGAAGTAACTGAGCGCCAGCCAGCGCGTGGAGTGCAAAACCATGGGTCCTCCCGTTTTGGAGCCCCTAGTCTAATGACTCAACCCACATTCTGAAGAGCACTACTCCTCACATTAACAAGATAATTGTGATGAACATCACCTTTAGCTGTTTTTACGTCAGTCATCCGTCCGCACAAACGGTTACCGCGCTCGCTTCTCGCTGGCCCCCGACAAGAGCGCACAGAAAAGCGACGAACTTCGTATTAGAAATATTCATATAACCGGGCATCAAAGCGGGGTTATCGTCCTGCCATGGTGCGGTACGTACGTTACAGCCATAAGACTGATTTATGTGCGCGCGGTGGCAGGGAGCAACATTGTGTATTACGTTTAAATCACACGTACTTACACCATGGAATGACCATGAACGCTCTCCGTTATCTCGACTTTGGCGCATCGCGCGACTTGCTGTTGCTGATTGCGCGTATCGCTATCGTGCTGCTGTTTATTCTCTCCGGCTATCCCAAAATGCTTCACTACGATGGAACGGTGCAGTATATGGCATCCATCGGCACGCCAATGCCTACGCTGGCGGCCATCATTGCCATTCTGATGGAAGTGCCGGCCGTTATTCTGGTGATTCTGGGCTTCTTTACTCGTCCACTGGCGGTGATTTTTATTTTCTACACTCTGGGGACGGCGGTGATTGGTCACCACTTCTGGAACATGACCGGCGATGCGGTGATGCCGAACATGATTAACTTCTACAAGAACATCAGCATTTCAGGGGCGTTCCTGCTGCTGGCGATTGTCGGGCCGGGGAAAATTTCTCTGGATCGGCGCTAAGTATTGCCCGATGGCGCGACGCTTATCGGGCATAAAAAAAGGCCGCTTGCGCGGCCTTTTTTGCATCTTACGGTTAGCGATTACGCGTAAACCGGGAAGCGAGCGCAGATATCCAGCACTTTCGCTTTGACGCTTTCGATAACGGACTCATCGTTGATGTTGTCCAGCACGTCACACATCCAGCCAGCCAGCTCTTTCACTTCCGCTTCTTTGAAGCCGCGACGAGTGACAGCCGGGGAACCGATACGGATACCGGAAGTCACGAACGGGCTCTTCGGATCGTTTGGCACGCTGTTTTTGTTCACGGTGATGTTCGCACGACCCAGAGCGGCGTCTGCTTCTTTACCGGTCAGGTTTTTATCAACCAGATCCAGCAGGAACAGGTGGTTTTCAGTACCGCCGGAAACCACTTTGTAGCCACGGTTCAGGAACACTTCCACCATCGCTTTGGCGTTTTTAGCAACCTGCTGCTGGTAAACCTTGAACTCTGGCTCCATCGCTTCTTTCAGCGCAACCGCTTTACCAGCGATAACGTGCATCAGAGGGCCACCCTGCGCGCTTGGGAACACCGCGGAGTTCAGTTTTTTGTACAGCTCTTCACTACCGTCTTTCGCCAGGATCAGGCCACCGCGTGGACCCGCCAGGGTTTTGTGAGTGGTGGTGGTCACAACGTGAGCGTGTGGAACCGGGTTCGGATAAACGCCTGCGGCAATCAGACCGGCAACGTGCGCCATGTCGACGAACAGGTAAGCACCGATGCTGTCTGCGATTTCACGCATTTTTGCCCAGTCTACAACGCCGGAGTATGCGGAGAAGCCACCGATGATCATTTTCGGTTTGTGGGTCTGAGCCAGCTTAGCCATCTCGTCGTAGTCAATTTTACCGGACTCATCAATACCGTAAGGAATGATGTTGTACAGTTTACCGGAGAAGTTAACCGGGGAGCCGTGAGTCAGGTGGCCGCCCTGCGCCAGGTTCATACCCAGAACGGTATCGCCCGGCTGCAGCAGCGCGGTGTAGACCGCGAAGTTAGCCTGAGAGCCAGAGTGCGGCTGTACGTTAGCGTAGTCTGCGCCGAACAATTCTTTCGCGCGGTCAATCGCCAGCTGTTCAACGATATCAACGTATTCGCAACCGCCGTAGTAGCGTTTGCCTGGGTAACCTTCAGCGTATTTGTTGGTCAGCTGAGAACCCTGCGCCTGCATCACGCGCGGGCTGGTGTAGTTTTCGGAGGCGATCAGTTCGATGTGCTCTTCCTGACGTACTTTTTCCTGCTCCATAGCCTGCCACAGTTCGGCATCATAATCGGCAATGTTCATTTCACGCTTTAACATCCGCATCTCCTGACTCAGCTAACAATTAAATTTTGGCCTGAAAAGGCAGTCCAATTGGACAACGGCCAACAGTATAACTGATTAGTTCTGCGATAACAGGTCTTGACAAACGAAATTACGCAAACGTTTTCCTCCGCGCCACACAAGGGATTGAGGAATAAAGGGCTGAGGCAGGGAAACGGATTTCTTTTCAGGATTGTGATGTGAATAATTCATGTTGTAACCGCAATGGTGCATTCTTTCAAAGAACCATTTACAAAACAGGGGTATTTTTATAAGATGCATTTAACATGCAACATTAGATAACATTGATTGAAAGGAAGACCTGCCATGCTTGACGCTCAAACCATCGCCACCGTAAAAGCCACTATCCCCCTGCTGGTTGAAACCGGCCCGAAGCTCACCGCCCACTTTTATGATCGGATGTTCACCCACAATCCGGAGCTGAAAGAGATTTTCAATATGAGCAACCAGCGTAACGGCGACCAGCGTGAAGCGCTGTTCAACGCCATTGCCGCCTACGCCAGCAATATTGAAAACCTGCCCGCGCTGCTGCCGGCGGTAGAGAAAATCGCCCAGAAGCACACCAGCTTCCAGATCAAACCAGAGCAGTACAACATTGTGGGCGCGCACCTGCTGGCGACGCTGGATGAGATGTTTAGTCCAGGCCAGGAAGTGCTGGATGCCTGGGGCAAAGCTTATGGCGTGCTGGCAGGCGTGTTTATTAACCGTGAAGCTGAGATTTATCAGGATAACGCCAATAAAACCGGCGGTTGGGAAGGTACCCGTGCGTTCCGCATCGTCAAAAAGACCCCGCGTAGCGATCTGATTACCAGCTTCGAGATGGAGCCGGTAGATGGTCAGCCGGTGGCCGATTACCAGCCGGGGCAGTATCTGGCGGTATGGCTAAAGCCGGAAGATTTCGAGTATCAGGAAATCCGTCAGTATTCACTGACCCGCAAACCAGACGGAAAAGGCTATCGCATTGCCGTAAAACGTGAAAACGGCGGCCAGGTCTCCAGTTGGCTGCATAACGCGGCAAAAGAAGGCGATGTGGTCTATCTGGCCGCGCCTGCCGGAGATTTCTTCCTTAACGTCACCCCGCAAACCCCGGTTACGCTGATCTCCGGTGGCGTGGGGCAAACGCCAATGCTGGCCATGCTGGATACGCTGTCAAAAAACCGCCATCCGGCACAGGTGAACTGGTTCCACGCGGCGGAAAACGGCAGCGTTCACGCCTTTGCCGATGAGGTGAAAACGCTGGGTAGCGCGCTGCCGAACTTCACCTCACACCTGTGGTATCGCACCCCGACCGACGCAGACCGCCAGTCCGGCGCGTTCGACAGCGAAGGGCTGATGGCGCTTTCAGCGCTTGCCGATAAGCTGCAGGATCCGCAGATGCAGTTCTACCTGTGCGGCCCGGTGGCCTTTATGCAGCATGCGGCAAAACAACTCGTTGAGCTTGGCGTCAACGCCGACAGCATCCACTACGAATGCTTCGGCCCACATAAAGTCCTGTAATCTTTTCTTTCCAGGCGGGTAGGAAACTCCCCGCCTTCCCGCCTTTCTTCGCTCGTCCCAGTCAAAAAATAGAGTAGTGAGCTGTGTTATCATTACCCACTTATCTATTTCTTTTCCTTTGGTGACTCATTTTTATGCAACAACCGTTTGTGCGCGTTGGGGAATGGCTCGTCACGCCTTCAGTGAATCAAATAAGCCGCCCTGGACGCCAGCTCACTCTGGAACCTCGATTAATCGATCTGCTGATGTATTTTGCCCACCACCCAGGGGAAGTGCTCAGCCGCGACGAGCTTATTGATAACATCTGGATGCGGAATATTGTGACCAGCCATGTGGTCACGCAAAGTATTTCTGAACTGCGTAAATCGCTGCGCGACGGTGGTGATAGTCACGCCGAATACATTATTACCGTGCCCAAACGCGGCTACCAGCTTACGGCCCCGGTCACCTGGCTTAGCGAATCTGAAATAGGCGATGAAGCCGATGAGATACAGCCTACCACCGCCCTTGATAGCACGCCGGTCACGCCTGCGCGTGCCGCCACCGTAGAGCACAAACCACGCCGCTGGTTCGCCAACTTCTGGACCCAATGTGCCTTTTTACTCTCGCTTGGCGTGCTGATTGCCATGGTCCTGTTAAGCGTGGTGCGCCCGCATCCGCAGGTAACACGTGCACACCTGTTGCTGAACCCGCGCGATATTGACGTTCGCTTTGAACCGGGATCCTCCTGTAATAACTGGGCCTCGCAGCAGTCTTATGCCATCGGCCTCGGCACGCTGATTACCACCTCGCTGAACACCTATTCCACCTTTATGGTTCACGACAAAACCAACTATAACGTCAATGAACCGAGCAGCTCCGGGAAGACGCTGACCATCAGCTTTGTGAATCAGCGCCACTACCGCGCCCAGCAGTGCTTTATGTCGGTGCTGCTTATCGACAACGCTGACGGCTCAACCATGCTTGATAAGCGCTACTTTGTCACCGATAGCAACCTGGTCTCCATCCAGGGCGATCTGTTCGATAGCCTCTCCAGCGCACTGGCCCAGCCGTGGCCGGAGGGGATGCAAAAGGAACTGACCCGGCTGAAGCTGCCGGAAACGCAGTCACTGGCGCAGTTTTACCAGGCGCTGCAACTGGTTTCTGTCGGCGATGCGCCGTCGTTAAATAAGGCCAGCACGCTACTGACAAACATTACTAAATCCTCACCTCATTTTGCCTATGCCTATGCGCAAAAGGCGATGGTGGATGTTTTACGCCAGTCGCAGCAGCCTTTTGATAACCAGCAACTGGTCGCGCTGAATGAAGAATTAACGCGCGTAGAACAAATGCCGGATATTCAGAACAGCGCCATACTGTATCGAATTAAAGCTATCGACTATTTAAGCCACGGTAGTATCGATAACGCCTTCGAGGCGGTGAATAAAAGCATTGAAATTGAGATGTCATGGCTTAACTACGTGCTGCTGGGTAAAGTTTACGAAATGAAAGGCGAGAGTCGTCTGGCGGCTGATGCCTATATTACGGCCTTTAATTTACGTCCAGGTGAAAACACGCTGTACTGGATTCAAAATGGTGTATTCCAGACCTCGATTGAAAAAATAGTCCCGTATTTGCAGTCTTTTTTAGCTAAAGAGTAATCGTTAGCCCAATAACCCGATTATCATGGTTAAATAATCGCCCTCAAAATGTAATATTAATGTTGTCACAAGGTGTTATTTGTTACTTTGTGACAACATCAACTCTCTTAAAATACCACCACCTAACCAATTGTAATTAGTCACTATTTATCTTTTCCTGATATAAAGTTTTTATCCTGACGTGTTACGTTAAAAAGGTAAAGACCTCATTTTTTCTATGTTTGTTTTTACTTCACCTTTACTTTAGGACTTCTCTTAGCCTGCTCAGTAATAATTGCCGTCAGTTGGTCGGGTCATTCGTCATTTCTCATCTCGCGATCCGGTCCTAAAAATACTGTTCAGGAGAAACGAACATGAGTTCTGCCAAAAAGATCGGGCTATTTGCCTGTACCGGTGTTGTTGCCGGGAATATGATGGGGAGCGGTATCGCATTATTGCCCGCGAACCTCGCCAGCATCGGTGGTATTGCCATTTGGGGCTGGGTTATTTCTATTATTGGTGCCATGTCACTGGCTTACGTTTACGCTCGACTTGCAACCAAGAATCCGCAGCAGGGTGGCCCCATTGCGTACGCTGGTGAATTATCTCCCGCTTTCGGCTTCCAGACCGGCGTCCTTTATTACCATGCCAACTGGATCGGTAACCTGGCTATCGGTATTACCGCCGTCTCTTATTTATCCACCTACTTCCCGGTATTAAACGACCCGATTCCTGCCGGTATCGCGTGTATCGCCATCGTGTGGCTGTTCACCTTTATCAACATGCTGGGCGGTACCTGGGTGAGCCGTCTGACCACTATCGGCCTGTTCCTGGTGCTGATCCCGGTTGTGCTGACCGCCGTGGTGGGCTGGCACTGGTTTGACATGGCGACCTACCACGCCAACTGGAACACCTCTACCACGACCGATCCACACGCGGTGATTAAAAGTATTCTGCTGTGCCTGTGGGCGTTCGTCGGCGTGGAATCTGCCGCAGTGAGCACCGGCATGGTGAAAAACCCGAAACGTACCGTACCCATGGCAACCATGCTCGGTACCGCGCTGGCCGGTATCGTTTATATCGCTGCCACTCAGGTTATCTCCGGGATGTATCCCGCTTCCGTGATGGCCTCTTCCGGTGCGCCGTTTGCCGTCAGCGCCTCAACCATTCTGGGTAGCTGAGCCGCACCGCTGGTTTCCGCCTTCACCGCCTTTGCGTGCCTGACTTCTCTGGGCTCCTGGATGATGCTGGTTGGTCAGGCAGGTGTGCGTGCCGCCAACGACGGTAACTTCCCGAAAGTGTATGGCGAACTCGATAAAAACGGCATTCCTAAAAAAGGTCTGCTGTTAGCTGGCCTGAAAATGACCGGTCTGATGATCATCATCACCGTGATGAACTCCAACGGCGGTAAAGCTTCTGACCTGTTCGGTGAACTGACCGGTATCGCCGTGCTGCTGACCATGCTGCCTTACTTCTACTCCTGCGTTGACCTGATTCGCTTCGAAGGCATCAACGTTCGTAACTTCGTCAGCCTTATCTGCTCCGTGCTGGGCTGTGCGTTCTGCTTCATCGCGTTGATGGGTGCAAGCTCCTTCGAACTGTCCGGTACCTTCATCGTCAGCCTCGTTATCCTGATGTTCTACGGTCGCAAAATGCACCAGCGTCAGCATAACGACGACGAAAACAACACGGCTCAAGCGCTGTAATCATCCCCTAATTTCTCTAAAGGCTCCTCCTTCACCTGCCACATCGTGGCGGGAGGAGCCTTCTTTATCCGGAAACATGACTATGACTATGAACGTTATTGCTATCATGAACCACATGGGCGTCTACTTTAAAGAAGAGCCTATTCGTGAGCTTCACCGCGCGCTGGAAGGCCTGAACTTCCGCATCGTTTACCCAAATGACCGTGAAGACCTGCTGAAGCTGATTGAAAATAATGCCAATCTCTGCGGCGTGATTTTTGACTGGGATAAGTACAACCTTGAGCTGTGCGAAGAGATCAGCGCACTGAACGAGTACATGCCGGTTTATGCTTTTGCCAACAGCTACTCCACGCTGGACGTCAGCCTGAACGATCTGCGCATGCAGGTTCGCTTCTTCGAATACGCCCTGGGCGCTGCGGCTGACATTGCGGCGAAAATCCGCCAGAGCACCGACGAATACATCGACGCCATTCTGCCACCACTGACCAAAGCGTTGTTCAAATACGTACGTGAAGGCAAATACACCTTCTGTACGCCAGGCCACATGGGCGGCACCGCCTTCCAGAAAAGCCCGGTCGGCAGCATTTTCCATGATTTCTTCGGCCCTAACGCCATGAAGTCAGACATCTCCATCTCCGTTTCCGAGCTGGGCTCTCTGCTGGACCACTCCGGCCCGCACAAAGAAGCCGAAGAGTACATCGCCCGCGTCTTTAACGCCGAGCGCAGCTACATGGTGACCAACGGTACCTCTACCGCGAACAAAATCGTTGGCATGTATTCCGCACCGGCGGGCAGCACCGTACTTATCGACCGTAACTGCCATAAATCACTGACGCATCTGATGATGATGAGCAATATTACGCCGATCTACTTCCGCCCAACCCGTAACGCTTACGGTATTCTCGGCGGTATTCCTCAGAGCGAATTCCAGCGCGCGACCATTGAAAAGCGCGTGAAAGCCACGCCAAACGCGACCTGGCCGGTGCATGCGGTGATCACCAACTCCACCTATGATGGTCTGCTGTACAACACCGACTACATCAAGAAGACGCTGGATGTGAAATCCATCCACTTCGACTCTGCCTGGGTGCCTTACACCAACTTCTCGCCAATCTATGCGGGTAAATGTGGGATGAGCGGCGACCGCGTTGAAGGCAAAGTGATTTATGAAACCCAGTCCACGCACAAACTGCTGGCGGCGTTCTCTCAGGCATCAATGATCCACGTGAAGGGCGACATCAACGAAGAGACCTTCAACGAAGCCTACATGATGCACACCACCACCTCTCCGCACTACGGCATCGTCGCCTCCACTGAAACCGCCGCGGCGATGATGAAAGGCAATGCCGGTAAGCGTCTGATTAACGGCTCTATCGAGCGGGCAATCAAGTTCCGTAAAGAGATCAAACGACTGAAAGGCGAATCCGAAGGCTGGTTCTTTGACGTCTGGCAGCCGGAGCACATCGACGGCCCTGACTGCTGGCCGCTGCGTTCTGACAGCGCATGGCACGGTTTCAAAAATATCGACAACGAACATATGTACCTCGACCCGATCAAAGTCACCATCCTGACTCCGGGCATGAAAAAAGACGGTACCATGGACGACTTCGGTATTCCGGCGAGCCTGGTTGCCAAATACCTCGACGAGCGCGGCATTATTGTTGAGAAAACCGGTCCTTATAACCTGCTGTTCCTCTTCAGCATCGGTATTGATAAAACCAAAGCGCTGAGCCTGCTGCGCGCGCTGACCGAGTTCAAACGCGCCTTTGACCTGAACCTGCGGGTGAAAAATATTCTGCCTTCGTTGTACCAGGAAGCGCCTGAATTCTATGAAAACATGCGTATTCAGGAGCTGGCGCAGAGCATCCATAAATTGGTTGAGCACCACAATCTGCCGGACCTGATGTTCCGCGCGTTTGAAGTGCTGCCAGCTATGGAAATCACCCCGTACGAAGCGTTCCAGAAAGAGCTGCACGGCGAAACGGAAGAGGTCTATCTGGATGATGTGGTTGGTCGCATCAACGCCAACATGATCCTGCCGTATCCTCCAGGTGTGCCGCTGGTTATGCCGGGCGAGATGATCACCGAAGAGAGCCGTCCGGTGCTGGAGTTCCTGCAGATGCTGTGCGAAATCGGCGCGCATTACCCAGGCTTCGAAACCGACATCCACGGCGCCTACCGTCAGGCGGATGGTCGCTACACGGTTAAAGTGCTGAAAGACGCTAAAAAATAATTAAAACAACAGAGGGAAGCGGCTTGTCGCTTCCCTTTTTCGTGCATCCACACAGCAAGGAATCGACATGAAAACACCCTCACAACCGCGCGCGATCTACTACATCGTGGCGATTCAAATCTGGGAATATTTCAGCTTCTATGGCATGCGTGCCCTGCTCATCCTTTACCTTACCCACCAGCTTGGTTTCAACGACAGCCACGCTATCGACCTGTTCAGCGCCTACGCCTCGCTGGTCTATGTCACCCCTATTCTGGGCGGCTGGCTTGCTGACCGCCTGCTCGGCAACCGAACCGCCGTCATATCCGGCGCACTGCTGATGACGCTTGGGCATATTGTGCTTGGCGTGGAATCGGACTCCACGTGGAGTTTGTACCTTGCGCTGGGAATTATCATCTGCGGCTACGGCCTGTTTAAATCCAATATCAGCTGTCTGTTGGGCGAGATGTACGCCCCTGATGACAATCGTCGCGACGGCGGTTTTTCGCTGCTGTACGCGGCGGGTAACATCGGCTCCATCGCAGCGCCTATCGCCTGCGGGCTGGCGGCGCAGTGGTACGGCTGGCACGTTGGCTTCGCGCTGGCAGGCATCGGCATGTTCATTGGCCTGATCGTCTTCTTAAGCGGCCATCGCCATTTCCGTCATACGCAAGGGATGAATAAACCGGCGCTGCAGGCGGTGAAGTTTGTCCTGCCGACCTGGGGCTGGCTGGCGCTGACGCTATGCATCGCGCCGCTGTTCTTCACCCTGCTGCTGCAAAACGACTGGTCAGGCTATCTGCTAGCGATCGTCTGCGCGGCCGCCGCCGTTATCGTGGCGCGCATTATGCTGCGCTTCCCGGCGCAGCGCCGCGCCCTATGGCAAATCATTTTGCTGATGCTGACCGGCACGCTGTTCTGGGTACTGGCTCAGCAGGGCGGCAGCTCTATCAGCCTGTTTATTGATCACTTCGTGAACCGTCGCTGGCTGAACATTGAAGTGCCAACCGCCCTCTTCCAGTCAGTTAACGCGATTGCCGTGATGACGGCAGGCGTGGTGCTGGCCTGGCTGGCGCGTCCGGAAAGCAGCGTTAGCTCTGCTCTGCGGGTATGGCTGAAGTTCGCATTCGGGCTGGTGCTGATGGGTGCAGGCTTTATGCTACTGGCGCTGAACGCGCGCGGCGCACAGCTGCACGGTCAGGCTTCGATGGGCATGATGATCGCCGGGCTGGCGCTGATGGGCTTCGCCGAGCTGTTTATTGACCCGGTGGCGATGGCGCAGATTACCCGTTTGAATCTGCCTGGAGTGACCGGCGTATTGACCGGTATCTACATGCTGGCAACGGGCTCGGTCGCTAACTGGCTGGCGGGCGTGGTGGCGCAGAAAACCACCGAATCACAAATTAGCGATACGGCTATCGATGCCTATAGGCACTTTTTCTCGCAAATGGGGGAATGGACGCTGGGCGTGGTGGCGCTGATTGTGGTGCTGGTCACGGTGAAACGTCTGCTGGGTTCGTCCAGCGTAACGCTGGCACAAGCCGACGAGTAATGAAAAGGCGGCCGATGGCCGCCTTTTACTGATTAGATTGCTGCGTCGTCTTCTTCGCCGGTACGGATACGAATCACGCGCGCCACGTCGAAGACAAAGATTTTGCCGTCGCCAATTTTACCGGTCTGCGCGGTACGGATAATGGTATCCACACAGGTATCGACAATATCGTCGGTCACCACGATCTCAATTTTCACCTTCGGCAGAAAGTCCACCATGTACTCCGCACCGCGGTACAGTTCGGTGTGGCCTTTCTGACGGCCAAAGCCTTTCACTTCCGTTACCGTCATCCCGGTGATGCCAACTTCCGCCAGCGCCTCACGTACGTCATCCAGTTTGAAGGGTTTAATAATCGCATCAATCTTTTTCATGGTGTTCCTGTCGTTTTTATCGCGTAACCGGTTGCTCACCGTATCATAAATCAGACGTATTTCGGGTGCTACTCTTTAAAATCGTTCGCATCCAGTTCATGGCGGGAGAGCAATTTGTAGAACTCGGTGCGGTTGCGCCCGGCCATACGCGCAGCATGGGTGACGTTGCCTTTGGTGATTTGCAGCAGCTTGCGCAGGTAGTTGAGCTCAAACTGATTGCGTGCTTCCACGAAGGTCGGCAGCGCAGTGTTCTCACCTTCCAGCGCCTGCTCAACCAGCGCATCGCTGATGACCGGCGATGAGGTCAGCGCCACGCACTGCTCAATCACGTTAACCAACTGGCGCACGTTACCCGGCCAGTTAGCCGCCATCAAGCGCTTCATGGCGTCGGTGGAAAAGGCGCGCACGAACGGCTTATGCCGATCCGCCGACTGACGCAGCAGGTAGTTTGCCAGCAGCGGAATATCTTCGGTGCGTTCGGCAAGCGTTGGGATCTTGAGGTTCACCACGTTCAGGCGGTAGAAGAGATCTTCACGAAACTCGCCGCGGGCCATCGCTTTCGGTAGATCCCGGTGGGTCGCCGAAATGATACGCACATTGATGTCGAGATCGCGGTTGCTGCCAAGCGGGCGCACTTTGCGCTCCTGCAACACACGCAGCAGTTTCACCTGCAGCGGCGTGGGCATATCGCCTATTTCATCAAGAAACAGCGTACCGCCTTCCGCCGCCTGGAACAGCCCTTCCCGGTGGCTGACCGCGCCGGTAAACGCGCCGCGCGCGTGGCCGAACAGCTCAGACTCCAGCAGTTGCTCCGGCAGCGCCCCGCAGTTAATGGCTACAAACGGCTTCGCGTGGCGCGGGCTGGCATTGTGAATGGCCTGCGCCAGGATCTCTTTCCCGGTGCCGCTCTGGCCGTTAATCAGCACGCTGACGTCCGACTGCGCCACCATCTGCGCCTGTTCAAGTAGACGCAGCATCAATGGGCTGCGGGTGACAATCGCTTCCCGCCACCGTTCATCGTTTGCCGGTGACGTGCGCTCCAGCGCTTCGTCGATGGCTTTATACAGCGCGTCTTTATCCACCGGTTTGGTTAAGAAGCTGAACACGCCCTGCTGGGTCGCCGAGACCGCTTCCGGGATAGAGCCGTGGGCGGTCAGAATAATCACCGGCATCCCCGGCTGCACTTTCTGAATTTCGCTGAACAGCTGCAGGCCGTCCATCTCATCCATGCGCAGGTCGCTAATCACCAGGTCGATACGCTCTTTCGCCAGCACGCGGAGCCCCTGCGGGCCGCTTTCTGCCGTAACGACCCGATAGCCTTCGCTGGTCAGACGCATCCCGAGAAGCTTCAACAGGCCGGGGTCGTCATCCACCAGCAGCAGATGCGCGGGTTTACGGTTAGTCATGCTTATCCTCGTCAGATGCCGCGCCGTGAGACATATCGGCGCCCGGTTTGCGGGTAGAGAGCTGGCGTTCGATATCCGTCAGGTTTTGCAGCTTACGGGTGGTTAAGTCCAGCTCACCCTGTAGCTGTTGCTGCTGCAGGCGCAGCGCGTCCAGTTGACCGTCGCTGGTCTCCTGCAGTTTGCTGTAACGTTGACGTTCTTCGGACAGCGACAGCTGCAATACCTGCCCATCGCGCCAAAGTTGGTACAGCGGGCGAATGCGGACCGGAATTTGCGGGCTGAGGGTATCAATCGCCGTGACCACCTGCCGACGCTCGGTCGGGGTTATTTTGGCATTAGCCAGCAGGATGCCGCGCTTAAACGCGCCCTGCCAGGTATCCGCCGTCAGCGGGCTGGCTTCCGCGCGTGCGCGAGCTGCAGACAGACGATTGGCGCAGTCCACGCTGCGCAGCCAGTAAAGAGGGTTGTTCTCTGCGGTATCGCCATCCAGTGACCAGATATCGTCGCAGTTAGTCGACAGATAATCCGCTACCTGCTGGCGCGGTTCGCTGCCTTCAGCGCTGCTGCCGAGACTGTGCGGCGTCAGTGCGCTATTACATCCGGAGAGCATCAGGCAGGTGAGCCCAAATAGCCCGCCGCACCACCGCCGTGGTATCCGACTCGTCCGTGCTAAGAATTGGGGCATAGTGACTCGATTTCGATTCATGTGGTTGTTTTTTCCAGCCCTGGTACCGGGAGTTCGATGCGAAAACAGACGTTGCCGTCCTGGGTGTCGAGAAGCTGTAGTTCGCCGTGCATTTTCCGAACGGAGTCGCGTGCAAGGCTCAATCCCAGGCCGCTTCCCTTCACCGCACCTTTGCGCTGATGGCTCCCCTGAAAGAAAGGCTCGAAAATCATTAATTTTTCGCTATCCGGGATCGGCGTTCCGGTATTGATAACGTCTATGGCTATCCGCGAACCGTCCCGATGGCTGCGGAGATAAATGTTACCGGATTCAGTGCCATAGTGCACCGCATTCGAGTAGAGATTATCCAGCGCATTCAGCAGAAGAGTCGGTTCCGCCAGGCAAGCCGGTGCCTGCAGGTCGACCAGCGTGTGCATCAGTTTAGCCCTTGCCGGCAAACTGTGCGCAGAAACCACCAGCTCTACTAGCGGTGCCAGCGCGACGTACTCCATGCGCACGGCGGTTTCACTGAGTTTACGGTTGTAGTCCAGCAGCTGTTCAATCAGGGTTTGTAGATTGCGGCTACTGCTGTCGAGAATATCCACCACCTCTTTTTGCTCCGCCGTCAGCGGCCCCACCACCTGGTCAGCCAGCAGCTCGGTGCCCTCGCGCATGCTGGCGAGCGGCGTTTTCAGTTCGTGAGAGAGATGGCGCAGGAACTGGTGACGCTGCGATTCCAGCCAGGAGAGTCGGTCGCTGAGCCAGATAATGCGCTGCCCGACGGAGCGCAGCTCGCGGGGGCCACGGAACATCACCTCACCGTCCAGCGTCTGCCCTTCGCCCAGCCGGTTAATCATGCTCTCGATGCCCTTCACCGGGCCGATAATCATACGGGTAAACAGCAGCACCATCGCCAGGCTGACCAGGAATAGCACCAATGCCTGCCAGCCAAAGAACTGGCCGCGTTCGGCAATCGCCTGCTGGAGCTGCTGCCCACGGGAGAAGACCACGGTACGGGTAGCTTGTACCAGCTCACCATTAGCGGTGGAGAAGGCTTCAAGCTTCGCCACCGCCTGCTTTTCCGGGCCGCTGTTGGTGCACTGTAGAGCCGTCAGGTCGTGAAGATTCTGCCGCAGCCGCTGGTAAAGCGTGTCGTCCGGCAGCACGCCCGCGTGCGCCTCCAGCATGTCGCTGTAGCGCTTACGTTGGCTCTGGTAAACCTTCGCCAGCGTCGGGTCATCCAACACGCAGTACTGGCGGTAGCTGCGCTCCATATCCAGTGCAACGTTCGCCATCGCTTCGCTACGTCGGGCATCCATCAGCGTGGTGCGGTTGGTCTGTTCGGCCTGCGCGCTGAGCATGTTGAGGCTCTGCCATGCCTGCCAGGCAAGCACCAGCAGCGGCAGCAGAATCAGCAGGAAAGCCAGCGTCACCAGTTGGCGAAGCGATCGTGGAGAGAGCGAGGGGCGTTTCAAAAGAGGTATCTCAGTAAATCAACGTACTGGAATGCTAACTGAGGATATCGATGAGGGAAAGGCCAGAAACAACAAAGCCGGGCAGAAGCCCGGCTTTGTTATGGAATAAGGCGGTGCCTAACTCAACGTTTCGCCCGATGGTTGATAAAGCTACGCTATTATCAGTTGCTGGACGGCAGGCACCTTGTTGTGCGTCATTCGAAGTTTATGTAGCACGTCCCGAAGGGGCTGACATAAGAAGGTGAATGAGCCACTGGTTAATATTATGCATGATGCGTGCCATAATACAAAACAATAAATTAACACAATGATAAATATAGAAAATATATGAAACAGGTCAGAAAAGTGGTGAAGGCTGTTTTTGGGCATTGTGTCGCTAATTAGCAACACCTATTGGCACATAATAAAAATATCTTATAAATCATTGAATTAAATGTCTCCATTTAGCGACAGCGCAATACCACCAATGTCGGGGTTTCCCGACACACCTTCGCCGTACCGAATGTAGCCCAGCCGAGCAACGCGGCATGAGGGATGTGCAGAAACAAAAAAGCCCCTCACCAGGAGGGGCTTGATGCATTAAGCGTCTAACTTAACCAAGCTGCTTACGCGCATTGCGGAAAATACGCATCCACGGGCTGTCCTCGCCCCAGTTTTCCGGGTGCCAGGAGTTGGAAACCGTACGGAACACACGCTCCGGGTGTGGCATCATAATGGTGACGCGACCGCTTTCGTTGGTTACCGCGGTGATCCCATTAGGAGAACCGTTCGGGTTCGCCGGATAGGCTTCGGTGACTTTACCGAAGTTATCCACGAAGCGCAGCGCCACCAGCCCTTTGCTTTCCAGCTGAGCCAGATGCGCACCGTCGCGAACTTCCACATGACCTTCACCGTGAGAGACGGCGATTGGCATACGTGAGCCTTCCATACCGGCGAGCAGCAGCGATGGGCTGCTGGCCACTTCGACCAGGCTGAAGCGCGCCTCAAAACGGTCGGAGTGGTTACGCACAAAGCGCGGCCACAGGTCGCTGCCCGGGATCAGCTCATGCAGGTTAGACATCATCTGGCAGCCGTTACAGACGCCCAGCGCCAGGGTCTGCGGACGGTGGAAGAAGGTCGCAAACTCATCGCGAACGCGGTTGTTGAACAGAATGGATTTCGCCCAACCTTCACCCGCGCCCAGTACGTCACCGTAGGAGAAGCCGCCGCAGGCCACCAGCGCCTGGAAGTCTGCCAGACCGGTACGCCCTGCCAGCAGGTCGCTCATGTGCACGTCAATGGCGTCAAAGCCCGCACGGTGGAAGGCCGCCGCCATCTCAACGTGGGAGTTAACGCCCTGCTCGCGCAGTACCGCGACTTTCGGACGCGCCCCGGTGGAGATGTAAGGTGCGGCGACGTCGGCGGCGATATCGAAGGTGAGCTTCACATTGAGGCCCGGGTCGTTATCGTTGGCTTTCGCGTCGTGTTCCTGATCGGCACACTCTGGGTTATCGCGCAGACGCTGCATCTGCCAGGTGGTTTCGGCCCACCACATACGCAGCGTAGTGCGGCTTTCGCTGAATACCGGCTGACCGTCAGCGGTCAGGGTGAAACGGTCACCTTCAACGGCTTTACCGAGGAAGTGCACGCAATCAGCCAGGCCGTTGGCCGCCAGAATCGCCTCTACCGCTTCACGGTCTGCAGCACGAATCTGAATCACCGCGCCCAACTCTTCGTTGAATAGCGCCGCCAGACGATCGTCGCCGAGGGTTGCCACGTCAGCTTCCACGCCGCAGTGACCGGCAAAGGCCATTTCAGCCAGGGTAACCAGCAGGCCACCGTCGGAACGGTCGTGATAGGCCAGCAGCTTACGCTGTGCAACCAGTGCCTGAATCGCCTCGTAGAAGCCTTTCAGCTGTGCCACGTCACGGACGTCGGCCGGCTTATCGCCCAATTGACGGTAAACCTGCGCCAGTGCCGTGGCGCCCAGCGCGTTATGACCCTTACCGAGGTCAATCAGCAGCAGAGCGTTATCTTCGGTTACCAGCTGCGGCGTGATGGTGTGGCGCACGTCTTCAACGCTAGCAAAGGCGGAAATCACCAGCGACAGCGGCGAGGTCATCTCGCGCTGTTCGTTGCCTTCCTGCCAGCGGGTTTTCATCGACATGGAGTCTTTGCCCACCGGAATGGTCAGGCCCAACTGCGGGCACATCTCTTCGCCGATCGCTTTCACCGCTTCGTACAGACCGGCATCTTCGCCAGGGTGACCTGCAGCTGACATCCAGTTTGCCGAGAGCTTAATGTGTTTGATGTTACCAATCTGGGTTGCGGCAATGTTGGTCAGTGCTTCGCCTACTGCCAGACGGGCGGAGGCAGCAAAGTCCAGCAGCGCAACCGGCGCACGTTCGCCGATAGACATCGCTTCGCCGTAGTAGCTGTCGAGGCTAGCGGTGGTCACCGCGCAGTTCGCTACCGGAATCTGCCAGGGGCCAACCATCTGGTCGCGCGCGACCATACCGGTCACCGTACGGTCACCGATGGTCACGAGGAAGGTTTTTTCCGCCACGGTTGGCAGGTGCAATACGCGGTTCACCGCGTCGGCTAGCGTGATATTTTCACGGGCAAGCGCTTCGCCTTTCGCTTTCAGCGTCTGCACGTCACGAGTCATCTTCGGCGTTTTGCCAAGCAGCACGTCCAGCGGCATGTCGATTGGCTGGTTGTCGAAGTGGCTATCGCTCAAGGTCAGATGTTTCTCTTCGGTGGCTTCGCCGATCACCGCATACGGAGCACGTTCACGTTTGCACAGTTCGTCGAACAGCGGCAGCTGATCGGCGGCGACCGCCAGTACGTAGCGTTCCTGAGATTCGTTACACCAGATTTCCAGCGGGCTCATGCCCGGCTCATCGCTGAGGATGTCGCGCAGCTGGAATTTACCACCGCGCCCACCGTCGCTCACCAGTTCCGGCATGGCGTTAGACAGACCGCCCGCGCCCACGTCGTGGATAAACAGAATCGGGTTGGCATCGCCCAGCTGCCAGCAGCGGTCGATAACTTCCTGGCAGCGACGTTCCATTTCCGGGTTGTCGCGCTGTACGGAAGCGAAGTCGAGATCAGCATCGGACTGTCCGGAAGCCATTGAAGAGGCAGCACCACCGCCCAGGCCAATGTTCATCGCCGGGCCGCCGAGGACGATCAGCTTCGCCCCTACCACGATCTCACCTTTCTGTACGTGATCGGCTCGGATGTTGCCGATCCCGCCTGCCAGCATGATCGGTTTGTGGTAACCGCGCAGCTCTTCGCCGTTGTGGCTGTTCACTTTTTCTTCGTAAGTACGGAAGTAGCCGGTCAGCGCCGGACGTCCAAATTCGTTGTTGAACGCCGCGCCGCCCAGCGGGCCATCGGTCATGATGTCCAGTGCGGTAACGATACGATCCGGCTTACCGAAATCTTCTTCCCACGGCTGTTCAAAGCCAGGAATACGCAGGTTAGACACGGAGAAGCCCACCAGCCCCGCTTTTGGTTTGGCACCGCGACCGGTTGCCCCTTCGTCGCGGATTTCACCGCCGGAGCCGGTTGCAGCGCCCGGCCATGGAGAAATTGCCGTCGGGTGGTTATGGGTTTCCACCTTCATCAGGATATGCGCAGGCTCCTGATGGAAATCGTAACGACCGGTTTTATGGTCGGCGAAGTAACGGCCCACTTCAGAGCCTTCCATCACCGCGGCGTTGTCTTTATAGGCAGACAGCACGTGATCCGGCGTGGTTTCGAAGGTATTTTTGATCATCTTAAACAGCGACTTCGGCTGCTGTTTACCGTCGATAATCCAATCGGCGTTAAAAATCTTGTGACGGCAGTGCTCAGAGTTCGCTTGCGCGAACATGTAGAGCTCGATGTCGTTCGGGTTGCGGCCCAATTTAGTGAACGCATCCTGCAGGTAGTCAATTTCGTCGTCCGCCAGCGCCAGGCCAAGACGGATGTTGGCGTCGATCAGCGCCTGACGGCCCTGCCCCAGCAGGTCCACGCTGGCAACCGGTGCCGGCTGATGGTGAGCAAACAGTTTTTCGGCATCCTGCAGCGAGTCAAATACGCTCTCCATCATGCGGTCGTGCAGTTCGGCCGCCACGGCGCTCAGCTGTTCGGCGGTCAGGCTAGCGGCATCAACATAGTACGCCACGCCGCGCTCAAGGCGCAGAACCTGTGAGAGGCCGCAGTTGTGGGCGATATCGGTAGCTTTTGAAGACCAGGGGGAGATGGTGCCAGGGCGAGGGGTGACGAGCAGCAGTTTACCGGTAGGGTTATGGCTATTGAGGCTTGGACCATACTGCAACAGTCGCTCAAGTCGGGCTCGCTCTTCTTTATTAAGCGGCGCGTCCAGGTCGGCAAAATGGACATACTCGGCGTAAATGTTGCTTACCGGGAGGTTGGCTGCCTGAAACCGCGTCAGCAGTTTGTTAATACGAAATGCAGACAGTGCAGGCGAACCACGCAGAATTTCCATCATAAGTCTCTCGTCTTCTCAGCTTTCAGTGTGCGCAATGGGGGAGAACGGGCGCTATTATAGAGAATCCTGCGCCCCGACGAAACCGTTTGCGTCGAAATAAACACATCTCTTTTCTTTATCAATAGATGTGACGTATATCTCGAATAAGTTGCCAACTGGCGCAATGTTAAGCAAAATGCCGCTCATTCTATAACAAGGCTTTAGATTATCTGGAACAATCTCTGACAGCGCAGTGAATTAACCATTTGAAAAAACTAAAGATTAATTACCTGCTTATCGGCTTTGTGACGTTGCTGCTCGCAGCGGCGCTCTGGCCCTCTCTTCCCTGGTTTGGAAAACCAGAGAATCGCATCGCCGCTATCAAAGAGCGGGGGGAGCTGCGCATCAGTACCGTGCAATCTCCGCTGACCTACACCGTCGTCAATAATAAGGACTACGGGCTCGATTATGAGCTCGCCCAGCAGTTTGCCGACTACCTGGGCGTGAAGCTGAAAGTGACGGTGCGACAGAACATCAGCCAGCTGTTTGACGATCTCGATAACGGCAGCGCCGACATGCTGGCCGCCGGTCTGGTCTATAACAGCGAGCGCGTAAAAAGCTACCAGGCGGGGCCGACTTACTATTCGGTATCACAACAGTTGGTGTATCGCGTTGGTAATACGCGTCCACGCAGCCTTAGCAGCGTCTCCGCAGACCAGCTCACCATTGCCCCAGGCCAGGTGGTCATCAGCGATTTGCAAAACCTACAGGCGAACAAATACCCGGACCTCGGCTGGACCGTCGATGAGAAACGCAGCTCCGCCGACCTGATGCAGGCGGTGATCGACGGCAAGCTTGATTACACCATTGCTGATTCAGTGGCGATTGGTCTGTTTCAGCGCGTACACCCGGAACTGGCGGTTGCCCTCGACGTGACCGACGAACAGCCGGTAACCTGGTTTAGCCTGCAGGACGACGACAATACGCTTTCCGCTGCAATGCTTGATTTCTTCGACAACATAAATGAAGACGGCACCCTTGCCCGCCTTGAAGAGAAGTATCTCGGCCATGGCGACGACTTCGACTATGTTGATACTCGCACCTTCCTGCGCGCGGTAGATAGCGTGCTGCCTGACCTGCAACCGCTGTTTGAGAAGTACGCCAGCGAAATCGACTGGAAGCTGCTGGCGGCTATCTCTTATCAGGAGTCCCACTGGGATCCGCTTGCCACCTCGCCAACCGGGGTGCGTGGCCTGATGATGCTCACCAAAAACACCGCCCAGAGCCTGGGATTGAGCGACCGTACCGATGCCGAGCAGAGCATCAGCGGCGGGATGCGCTACCTGCAGGATATGATGGGCAAGGTACCGGACAGCGTGCCGCAAGAGGAGCGAATCTGGTTTGCGCTGGCGGCCTATAACATGGGCTACGCCCATATGCTGGATGCCCGCGCCCTCACTGCTAAACAGAAGGGTAACCCGGACAGCTGGGCCGACGTGAAGCAGCGACTGCCGTTACTCAGCCAGAAACAGTGGTACAGCAAACTCACCTACGGCTATGCCCGCGGGCATGAAGCCTATGCCTACGTCGAAAATATCCGTAAATATCAGATAAGCCTGGTGGGGTATTTGCAGGAAAAAGAGAAAAAAGCAGAGGAAGAGATGGCGATAGCGCAAGCCTATCCTACCGTTTCGCCAAATGAGCTACAGCATAGTGAAAATGATACGGGGATATTTTCATTCCTGCGTCGAGGCGATCGCGATAACAGCGATACGCCGCTGCTGCGCTTCACCTCGAAAAACTAGCAGCCCTTTTCTGCCTGCCTTAACGCTTTTTTCTGCTGCCGCCGTTCGCGGAAGAAATCGCTCAGCATTCCCGCGCAATCCTCAGCCAGCACCCCTTCGGTGATCTCAACGCGGTGGTTCATTCCTGGATGATGCAACACATCAATCAGCGAACCCGCCGCGCCGGTTTTGGCATCGCGAGCGCCGAAGACCAGTTTGCCGATACGACTATGCACCATCGCCCCCGCGCACATCACGCAAGGCTCCAGGGTCACATACAGCGTGGTATCTATCAGCCGATAGTTTTGCAGCACCAGGCCGCCCTGACGCAGCGCCATGATCTCCGCGTGCGCGGTGGGATCGTGACGCCCAATCGGACGGTTCCAGCCCTCACCTATCACCTGATTATTGTGAACCAGTACGGCGCCTACCGGCACTTCGCCTTCATCCCAGGCTCGGCGGGCAAGTACAAGCGCGTGGCGCATCCAGTATTCGTGGTTCAGTTCAGTGTCGGACAACGTGAGGACTCCAGATGATAAAACGCCGCGCATTATACACAATATCCATCAAAGCGCAGCGCCGACTATTCCAGTTGCTCCAGCTCGCCGCGCGCAGTGACCCGCCAGCGATGCTCACAAAAAAAGAGGAGCGGGTTATCCTGCTTGCTGTCGCTATAGCCGCTGTACAAGCGTAACGGCGCACCGAGGCGCTGTTCAAGCTGGGCCACTTTTTCATGGCCCAGGCAGCGAACTGACAGCACCCGCCCGCCAAACCCCCGCTGCATCTGGCTGCCAATCAGGTTGACGTGCGTCATCCAGGGTGCATCGGCATAGGCGCGTTCCACCAGCGTCTGCGGCGACCCGGTGATAAGCCAGACATCGGCATCCTGATGCTGGAGATAGCCGTCCAGCCGCTGCTGCACGACGGGAAACGGCGTGACGGTCGCACGAAACCAGAGGGTGAAGCTCGCTTCTAGCGCCTTTAGCGTTGCCTCGCGTCGGCCAAAAGTACTTCCCCACAGCAGCACGCTTACCGGCCAGCGCGCCGCACGCCCCTTCACCAGCATCGCCGCGCCAACGATCGGCAGCAAGGGCATCACCAGTAAGGCGTTAAGCGGTAATCGGCATAATAGATAGCGTAAAAAAGCGCCGAAGAGATCCTGCTGATGCAGCGTACCGTCGAGGTCGAAAAACACCACGCGGCGACAGTGACTGACCAAATGCATCTCCCGTTATCATCAATTCATTCGTGACCAGACTACCAGATAGCCCCTCAGGTTTCGCCCGATAGCGATACCCTCCGAAAATTGCTGCTAATTTACAATCACATAGCACATTTAATTCGATATATTCCGTTATAATAGAATACAAAATTCTTGCAAACGAGCAGAATGGTGGCCTGGCACATCGTGGTCATTGTGCCCGTGAGGTTATTATGAATTGTTTACTGAGTATTCGTCAGCGTTACCCGCAGCTGGCGCAAAGCGACAGAAAGCTGGCTGATTTCATTCTGGCACAGCCGGATTTAGCCCGCCATTTAAGCTCCCAGCAGCTCGCCAGCCAGGCGGGTGTGAGCCAATCCAGCGTGGTGAAGTTCGCCCAGAAGCTTGGCTTTAAAGGCTTCCCGGCGCTTAAACTGGCGCTGAGTGATGCACTCGCCAGCAACGTCAACCCGCACTCCGTCCCGGTACATAACCAGATTTGCGGCGACGACCCGCTTCGCCTGGTCGGCGAAAAGCTGATTAAAGATAACGTCGCGGCGATGCATGCCTCGCTCGACGTGAACACCGAAGACAAGCTGCTGGAGACGGTCAATATGCTGCGCAGCGCGCGTCGTATCGTGCTGACAGGCATTGGCGCATCGGGGTTAGTTGCCCGTAACTTTAGCTGGAAGCTGATGAAAATCGGCCTGAACGCCGTTTCCGAGCAAGACATGCACGCCCTGTTGGCTACCGTGCAGGCGATGACCCAGGATGATGTGATGCTGGCGATTTCTTACTCCGGGGCGCGCCGGGAGATTAATCTCGCTGCCGATGAGATGTTGCGCGTAGGCGGTAAAGTGGTGGCGATCACCGGCTTTTCCCCCAATGCCCTTCAGCAACGGGCGACGCACTGCCTGTACACCATTGCCGAAGAGCAGGCGACGCGCAGCGCAGCTATCTCTTCAACCAGCGCGCAGATGATGCTGACGGATCTGTTGTTTATGGGGCTGGTGCAGCAGGATCTAGAAAACGCGCCGGAACGCATTCGTCATAGCGAAGCGCTGGTGAAAAAGCTGGTTTGATCGGCGGTGCTATTACCACAGAAAAGGTATGGCCTGGCGTTAAAATGAGCGTATAATGCGCGCCCTGTTTATTTCGTTTCTGAGAATGTCCTGATGGCGCTGTTAATCACCAAAAAATGTATCAACTGCGATATGTGCGAGCCGGAATGCCCGAACGAGGCGATTTCGATGGGTGATAGCATCTACGAGATCAACAGCGATCGCTGCACCGAGTGCATTGGCCATTACGACACGCCAACCTGTCAGAAAGTGTGCCCGATCCCGAATACCATTCTTAAGGATCCGGCACATTCAGAGAGCGAAGAGCAGCTGTGGGATAAATTCGTCCAGATGCATCACGCGGACAAAATCTAGCTTTCGATAATCACCGTTGCACAGGCGTAGTGGCGTTCATCGGCGAGCGTCACATGCATATGTGCCACGCCCATTCTCTCCGCTAACCGCTTCGCTTCACCCCAGAGTCTCAGCTTCGGTTTACCCAACTCATCGTTGTAGACTTCGAACTGGTTGAACGCCAGGCCGTTGCGAATGCCGGTGCCTAACGCTTTTGAAGCGGCCTCTTTCACCGCAAAGCGCTTCGCCAGAAAACGCACCGGCTGCTGGTGCGTCTCCCAGATAGCCCATTCATTGTCGCTGAGCACGCGTCGCGCGAGACGATCGCCGCTACGGGCGATCACCCCTTCAATGCGGGCGATCTCGACGATGTCGGTCCCAAGCCCCAGAATCGCCATTACCCGCGCGCTTCCAGCATCAGACGTTTCATCTCGGCTACCGCCTCTTTCAGGCCGGTCATTACCGCGCGGCCAATAATCGCGTGGCCAATATTCAGCTCATGCATTTCCGGCAGCGCCGCGATGGCTTTGACGTTGTGGTAGGTCAGACCGTGACCGGCATTCACCTTCAGCCCCAGGCTGGCGGCATAGGTTGCCGCTTTCGCGATGCGCTCAAGCTCTTTCGCCTGTTCAGCATCGGTAGTGGCATCAGCATAGCAGCCGGTGTGGATTTCGATATACGGCGCGCCAACGTCGGCCGCGGCCTTAATCTGCGCGTTATCCGCATCAATAAACAGCGACACCAGGATGCCCACATCGGCCAGACGCTTGCAGGCATCACGCATTTTGTCGAGCTGACCGGCGACGTCCAGACCGCCTTCAGTGGTCACTTCCTGGCGCTTTTCCGGTACCAGGCAGCAGAAATGCGGCTTGGTTTCGCAGGCGATGGTCAGCATCTCTTCGGTGACGGCCATCTCCAGGTTCATGCGGGTGTCCATCGTCTGACGCAGAATGCGCACGTCGCGGTCGGTGATGTGGCGACGGTCTTCGCGTAAATGCACGGTGATGCCATCTGCACCGGCCTGTTCGGCGATAAATGCCGCCTGAACCGGATCGGGGTAAGCGGTGCCGCGCGCGTTACGCAGGGTGGCAATGTGGTCAATATTGACGCCTAACAGTAATTCAGCCATGACAATCCTCGTGTCTTTATTTTAACTTTCGTTTCCCCTCACCCCGGCCCTCTCCCCTAAGTGGCGAGCGGGAAAAGCGGGATAAGTGCAATAGGAGTTACCGCTTTGGTACAAACTGGCGAAACAGCTCGCGGCTCTTTAACGGCTTGCCACCAAGATACGGCTTCAGCGCCATGCGGGTAAAGCGTTTCGCGGCGCGCAGCGAATCCACATCAGGAAATTCCCGGTTTGCCAGCGCTTTCAGGTGGTGCCCAGTAAAGGTGTTGTTATCAATCACGACGCTTGCGATAAACCCTTTCTCTTCACGGTAGCGATAGGTCATGGTGTCATCGACCTCATCGCCGCTACCCGCGCAGTGGAGAAAATCCACGCCGTAGCCAAGATGCCCCAGCAGCGCCAGCTCAAAGCGACGCAGCGCAGGCTCAGGTGAGCCCGTGGCACCGGCCAGCGCCTGAATGCAGTGCAGGTAATCGAAGAACAGTTCAGAGAAGCGGGTTTCGTGCTCAAGTACGCGAGAGAGCAACTCGTTAACGTACAGGCCGCTATAGAGCGTAATACCGCTTAAAGGGAGTGCCAGCGAGACAGCTTCCGCGCTGCGCAGCGTTTTGACTTCGCCACGCCCGCCAAAGCGAACTAATAAAGGGGTAAAGGGCTGAAGCGCACCTTTGAGGTTGGAGCGTTTGGAACGTGCGCCTTTAGCAACAAGGCGCACGCGACCCGACTCTTCCGTGAAGACGTCCAGTATTAAACTGGTTTCGCTCCAGGGACGACTATGCAGGACGAAAGCGCGCTGCCAGCCTTCCATCGGGGGTTATTCTCAGAGATCGTCGGTATAACCGAGACTACGCAGTGCGCGCTCGTCATCGGCCCAGCCAGATTTCACTTTCACCCACAGTTCCAGGTGAACAGGTGCCTCGAACATCTCCTGCATGTCTTTACGGGCTTCAATACCGATGGTTTTAATCTTGGAACCTTTGTTACCAATCACCATCTTCTTCTGCCCTTCACGCTCAACCAGAATCAGGCCGTTGACGTCATAACCGCCGCGTTCGTTAGAGACGAAGCGTTCGATTTCAACGGTGACCGAGTACGGCAGCTCTGCGCCCAGGAAACGCATCAGTTTTTCACGGATGATTTCAGAGGCCATAAAGCGCTGTGAACGGTCGGTGATGTAGTCTTCCGGGAAGTGGTGAATCGCCTCAGGCAGGTGCTTACGCACGATGCTCGCGATGGTATCCACGTTCAGGCCGGTCTCTGCAGACATCGGTACGATATCGAGGAAGTCCATCTGGCTGCCGAGGAACTGCAGGTGTGGCAGCAGATCCGCCTTTTCCTGAACGTTATCCACTTTGTTCACGGCCAGAATCACCGGCGCTTTACCGCCGCGCAGTTTGTTCAGCACCATCTCGTCGTCAGGCGTCCAGCGGGTGCCTTCAACCACGAAAATGATCAGCTCAACGTCACCGATGGAACTGCTCGCCGCTTTGTTCATCAGGCGGTTGATCGCACGCTTCTCTTCCATGTGCAGACCCGGGGTATCAACGTAGATAGCCTGGTACGCGCCTTCGGTATGAATACCGACGATACGGTGACGCGTAGTCTGCGCTTTACGGGAAGTGATGGAGATCTTCTGCCCCAGCAGTTCGTTCAGCAGCGTGGATTTGCCGACGTTCGGACGACCGACGATGGCAACAAATCCGCAGTAAGTTTTTTCTTCGCTCATTCCAGCTCCAGCTTTTTCAACGCCTGTTCGGCGGCAGCCTGTTCCGCCTTGCGACGACTGGAACCTGTGCCGACCACCGGTTCACTCAGGCCGCTAACCTGGCAGTGGATAGTAAATTCTTGATCGTGTGCTTCACCGCGCACCTGAACCACCAGATAAGACGGCAGCGGCAGGTGACGACCCTGCAGATATTCCTGCAGGCGCGTTTTCGGATCTTTTTGCTTATCGCCTGGGCTGATTTCATCCAGACGCGTCTGGTACCAGGAGAGGATCAGCTTCTCAACGTTCTGAATATCGCTGTCGAGGAACACCCCGCCAATCAGCGCTTCAACCGTATCCGCGAGAATAGATTCCCGACGGAAGCCGCCGCTCTTCAGTTCACCCGGCCCTAAGCGCAGGCATTCACCCAGCTCAAATTCACGGGCGATTTCCGCCAGCGTATTGCCGCGAACCAGCGTCGCACGCATACGGCTCATATCGCCTTCATCCACGCGTGGGAAGCGGTGATAGAGCGCATTCGCGATCACATAGCTTAAAATTGAATCGCCCAGAAATTCTAAGCGCTCGTTGTGCTTGCTGCTGGCACTGCGGTGCGTTAATGCCTGTTGCAACAGTTCCTGATGAACAAAAGTGTAGCCCAGCTTCCGTTGAAGCCGATTAATTACGATGGGGTTCATGCGATACCAAATAAATAAATGCGTCAAAAATGCAGCACACGAAACAGACCTGAAGGAAACCAATGCGGTTTCGTGTGCCGTGTCCCAGATAAGAGACATCCGAAACTTCGGGGGGATATTCTATACGCAACGACAAGGGATGTCGTTAGTTTGAATGGATTAAAACACGAAATAATTCACGTGGCGGCTATTCAGCCGCCACGTGAAGTCAGACTAAGAATTAATGGATCCCACCGATGCGGCTTAAGCGCACGCCGGTTGGCCATTGACCCTCTTGTTTTTCGAAGCTCATCCAGATAGCGGTAGCTTTACCGACCAGGTTCGCTTCCGGCACAAAGCCCCAGTAACGGCTGTCCGCGCTGTTGTCGCGGTTGTCACCCATCATGAAGTAGTGGCCCGGTGGGACGATCCAGGTTGCCAGCGGCAAACCTGACTGGTGGTAATACATGCCGACCTGATCCTGCGCGATGGGTACGGTCAGGATACGGTGATTAACATCACCCAGCGTCTCCTGGCGCTGCGTCAGGCGTACGCCGTCGGCTTTGCTTTCACCCTGCGGCATCTCAAAGAAACCACTGGTCGCTTCACCGCCGTTGCTGCGGGAGAAGGTCTGGACGAAATCGCTCGGTTCAACGTTGGAGTAAGTGACCGGCAGCGCGCTACCGCACGCCTGACCAGAGCTGCATCCTGGCTGAATGGTCACCTGTTTGGCAATCGGATCGTAAGTGACTTTATCCCCTGGCAGACCCACGGCACGCTTGATGTAATCAAGACGCGGGTCTTCCGGGTATTTAAACACCACAATGTCGCCACGTTTCGGATGGCCGGTTTCAATTAACGTTTTCTGGTAAATCGGATCTTTAATCCCGTAGGCGAATTTTTCCACCAGGATAAAGTCGCCGATCAGCAGCGTTGGCATCATCGAACCAGACGGGATCTGGAACGGTTCATAGATAAATGAACGTACGATCAGCACGATGGCGAGCACCGGGAAGACCGACGCGCCGGTTTCCAGCCAGCCCGGTTTCGGGCCCACTTTCTTCAGCGTCTTTTTATCCAGCGCTTCGCCGGTGGCAACCTGCGCTGCCGCCTGGCGTTCCCGCCGCTTGGGCGCGAAGATAAACTTATCAACGCACCACAACAGGCCCGTGACCAGTGTGGCAATCACCAGAATCAGGGCAAACATGTTCGCCATGCCAACTCCTTAGAGATTATTTGTTGTCTTTACCGACATGCAGAATGGCGAGGAAGGCTTCCTGCGGCAGCTCGACGTTACCGATCTGCTTCATTCGCTTTTTACCCTCTTTCTGTTTTTGCAGCAGCTTTTTCTTACGGCTGATATCGCCGCCGTAGCATTTTGCCAGAACGTTTTTACGCAGCTGCTTGACGGTTGAACGCGCGATAATGTGCGTGCCAATAGCCGCCTGAATCGCGATATCAAACTGCTGACGAGGGATCAGATCTTTCATCTTCTCAACCAGTTCACGGCCACGGCTCTGCGAGTTATCGCGGTGCGTAATCAGCGCCAGAGCATCGACGCGTTCGTTGTTGATGAGGACATCAACGCGAACCATGTCAGAGGCCTGGAAACGTTTGAAGTTGTAGTCCAGCGACGCATAGCCGCGGGAGGTCGACTTCAGACGGTCGAAGAAGTCGAGCACCACTTCCGCCATCGGGATTTCATAGGTCAGTGCCACCTGGTTACCGTGGTAAACCATGTTGGTCTGTACGCCACGCTTCTCGATACACAGGGTGATCACGTTGCCGAGATAAGCCTGCGGCAGCAGCATGTGACATTCCGCGATTGGCTCACGCAGTTCGTAGATGTTGTTCAGCGGCGGCAGCTTGGACGGGCTATCAACGTAGATAGTCTCTTTTGCCGTGGTTTCCACTTCATACACTACGGTTGGCGCGGTGGTGATCAGATCCAGATCGTATTCACGTTCCAGACGCTCCTGAATGATCTCCATGTGCAGCAGGCCGAGGAAGCCGCAGCGGAAGCCGAAGCCCAGCGCCGTAGAGCTTTCTGGCTCATAGAACAGGGAAGCATCGTTCAGGCTCAGCTTGCCGAGCGCATCACGGAAGTTTTCGTAGTCATCAGAGCTTACCGGGAACAGACCCGCATAAACCTGAGGTTTTACCTTTTTAAAGCCTGGCAGCGGTTTGTCAGCCGGGTTACGGGACTGGGTCAGGGTATCGCCCACCGGTGCGCCGAGGATGTCTTTAATGGCGCAAACCAGCCAGCCTACCTCGCCGCATTTCAGCTCGGTACGGTCAACCTGTTTCGGCGTGAAGATGCCCAGACGGTCGGCGTTGTAGACCTGACCGGTACTCATCACCTTAATTTTGTCGCCCTTACGCATGGTGCCGTTTTTAATACGCACCAGCGAGACCACGCCCAGGTAGTTATCGAACCAGGAGTCGATAATCAGCGCCTGCAGCGGGCCTTCCGGATCGCCTTCCGGCGGCGGAATGTCGCGCACCAGACGTTCCAACACGTCGGTCACGCCCACGCCGGTTTTCGCCGAGCAGCGTACCGCGTCGGTGGCATCGATGCCGACGATATCTTCAATCTCTTCCGCTACGCGCTCTGGGTCTGCGGCTGGCAGGTCAATTTTATTCAGAACCGGCACCACTTCCAGATCCATTTCCATGGCGGTATAGCAGTTCGCCAGCGTCTGCGCTTCTACGCCCTGCCCGGCGTCAACCACCAGCAGTGCGCCTTCACAGGCCGCGAGAGAACGGGAAACTTCATAAGAAAAGTCGACGTGGCCTGGGGTGTCGATAAAGTTCAGCTGATAGGTTTCCCCGTTGGCTGATTTAAAGTCCAGCGTCACGCTCTGCGCTTTGATGGTAATACCACGTTCGCGTTCCAGATCCATTGAATCCAGAACCTGGGCTTCCATTTCGCGGTCGGAAAGGCCACCACAAATCTGAATAATGCGGTCAGACAGCGTCGATTTACCGTGGTCGATATGTGCAATGATGGAGAAGTTACGTATATTCTTCATATATTAAAATATTTATGCCTTACGGATACTTTGAGGCCGCGGTACGGAGCCTGACATTATTGTCGTTCGAAAACGCCGCATTCTACACTACAACCGCGTAACCAGGAAATGCTCTTCCCGCAAGCATAGCGCTTCCTGCGAGAAGCGTTCCAAAAATAATAAAGCCAGCGTAATCACTGGCTCATTTCGGTTGAGGATGCGGTGCGAATCAGGTCGGGCGGAAGCCCCACGCTGATGATGATGGGCTGCCAGGTTTCTTTCGCGGCGAGCCGAGGCGAGAGGCCTTTGGCAATCAAGAACCCGCCCACGCCGCCGAGCACTGCGCCGCACAGCGCCGCAATGTCGGTGCCGAACAGCACCTGAAACAGCGCCGCGACCACAAACAGCCCCAGCAGCGGTGACATGTAGACCAGCATCGCTGAGCCAAGCAGGCTGCCTTCGGTGATCCCCAGTTCGACCTTTTGCCCGGCCACCAGCGGCTCAGCACTAGGCACGGAAATCGTGTGGGTCGTCTGCGGCCCCAGCTTGTTCAGCACGCGGCTACCACAGCCCGCACGTGATGCGCAGCTATTGCAGGAGGCTTTTACGTCGCAGCTAACCTGCGCAACGCCGTTATGCCAGCCGACAACGGTGGCCCACTCTTTAATCATTGCGCACCCTTGAATTGAATACCGTCAGCAACCCGTTTCGCCGTTGGCGGCGGAAGCTCGCCAACAATCGTGATGTCGGCCTGGTTACGGATGGTCGTGGTGACCGTACGGCGACCGGTGCGCAGCATCTGCTCGCTGCTGTTGGCCGTCGCGCGGCTGATGTTCACGGAGAAGCTAAACAAGCCGTCAGAATAGAGACGGGATTCAACCGGACTATCGACGCTTGGCAGCGTACGGCGGCTGCTGGAAACCTCTTTAAAGCCCTGCGGCAACCAGCTTGCTGACCAGTTAAAGGTAGCGCTAGTGCCCGTTGGCAAGGAGAGCTGCGGCGGCAGGTTGGCTTTCGCCAGCCCCTGCATGCTGGTGCTGACCTGGTCGCCCGTGGAGAACGAGACTACCCGGAATTGCTCGAGGGTCTCACCGTCACGGTCGAGGAGGTCTACGCGCATTGGCAGCTTGCTTTCAGAGTCCATCCACACGATATAGCTATAGCGCGTACCGTCACGCGCCACGACGCGAATCACATCGCACATGCGGTCGGCAATACGCGTACGGCCTACGGAGATAAAGTCATAGTAAGGCGCAAGGCGTTTGAAATCGGTATAAACCAGGGAAGGCAGCGAGTCGACGATGTAGTCGCCGTTCAGCGTGAAGGGATCGAGCCCCGGCTCAAAGTAGCTGATTTCACTGCCGCGCTGGACCACTTCGCGGCGTGGGCCGTCCATCTGCAGCAGCTCCGCCAGCGGTTGGCCGTTAAGGCGCACGTGACGATAGCGCAGTGATTCGACGCCTGATTTATTAATGCTGACGAACGACAGCTCGTAGTTGAGTGACTGGCTGGCCAGATTCATCTCCTGCAACAACGCCCCGGACGATACATCAGCCGAGGCGTTGGCGGTGAAGAACAGGCTACCAGCCACAAGGGACATGGCACACCAAAGTTGCTTCATTACTGCGATTGCGTTCCTAGAGTTTGATAGCCTGGCACTTGAACAGCCGCTTGCTGGGTTTGTGCCTGCTCAAACTGAAGCTGTTCTGAATGCAAGCGACGCTGCAATTCGTAGTCCTGCAGCATAGCGTTAATGCGACGGCGCTGTTCCTGAACCTGTTGCGGCCCGGTGCTGCCTGCCGACGCGTCCGAAGGACCCCCCAGACTAACCGGACTGGCTTTACCCATCATCGGCAGCGTGTTGAATACCGGTGATTCAGGTTGGGAGGATTCCGGTTGCCCATTATAGTGCTGAACGCCGACAATAACAGCAAGCGATACGCAAGCTGCCACGCCCATCTGGGTAAGCGAACTGGCCCATGGACGAACCTTGCTCCAGAATGGCATCTTCTGCCATTGATGCGGTGCTGGCTGGGCTTCAGGAATAAGCGGCGCTGTCTTAAGACGAACCGGCTCATTTTCGATGGCGGCCATTACGCGAGAGGAAATGTCGAAGTGAAGCACGTCACCCGTGTCGCCGCGAAGCGAATCGCGGATCAGGTGATAGCTTGACCAGGTTTCCTGTAACTCTGCCGAGCGCGTCAACTCTGTCAGCAGCTCGTTATCCAGCGTTTCACCATCCATTAAGGCGGAAAGTTGTTCTTTCTGCATGCCTAATACCTTTTCCAGTATCCCGCTTCCATCAACGCCTGATAAGCGGTTGAACTTTATTATCGATAGCTTCTCGCGCACGGAAGATACGTGAACGAACCGTACCAACCGGACAATCCATGATGGCCGCTATCTCTTCATAGCTTAGGCCATCGAGCTCCCGCAAGGTAATTGCCATGCGTAAATCTTCCGGAAGCGCATCAATGGTACGAAAAACTATCTGTCTCAGTTCTTCTGACAACATTAAGTTCTCAGGGTTCGAAATTTCTTTCAAAGCGCCACCGCTTTCAAAGTTTTCGGCATCGTTCGCGTCAACATCACTGGACGGCGGGCGACGACCCTGAGCAACCAGATAATTTTTAGCCGTGTTGACCGCAATGCGGTACAGCCACGTATAGAAAGCACTATCTCCCCGGAAAGAATCCAGCGCGCGATAGGCCTTAATAAAAGACTCTTGCACCACATCCGGCACGTCGCCAGAGGGCACATAGCGGGAAACCAGGCTCGCAACCTTATGCTGATAGCGCACTACCAGTAGGTTAAAAGCTTTCTGATCTCCTTTCTGGACCCGTTCAACCAGGACCTGGTCCGTTAACTGCTCGCTCATCCGAGGTAATGTCTCCCCAAACCTTATTCCCATGCGTAATCAGAATGCCACTCCACCACTGCATTACGAGCAAGCAGGGACTTAGAGTGTTCGAATTTCGTAAAGTTCCGTTACGCTTTGTTTTTTGTTTAGCTCAGACCGTTCATTGTCTATCATTATAAGTCTGCTGATGCCTACCAATACGTAAGTTGCGAAATAAAAACGCAAATCCCGAGAAGAGTAACGTAACCCGGCTTTTATTTCATCATAAATACGTCTTAAAACTCATAGCGTTCCTCTTATTATTCATTCTCCCATCCCCTCCATTTCCCCATCAAATGTTTAGTCATTACAACCATAGCTCAAAAAAACCCTGCCCATGTCGCTTTTATAGTGCTACTCTCCGCTTACCGTGTTTAGTAAATTAAACAAAAATGATGAACTCACTTCCAGAACTTTCTTGTGATGTACTGATTATCGGTAGCGGCGCAGCAGGCTTGTCGTTGGCACTCCGTCTGGCAGAGCACAGTTCGGTTATCGTGCTGAGCAAAGGGCCGATCAGCGAAGGCTCAACCTTCTATGCCCAGGGTGGTATTGCCGCCGTCTTCGATGAGACGGACAGCATTGAATCGCATATCGATGATACGTTGATTGCCGGTGCCGGCATTTGCGATCGCCAGGCTGTGTCGTTTGTTGCCAGCAACGCCAAACACTGCGTGCAGTGGCTTATCGATCAGGGCGTGCTGTTTGACACCCAGATACAGGCAAACGGGGAAGAAAGTTATCATCTGACACGCGAAGGCGGGCACAGCCATCGCCGTATTCTGCATGCTGCCGATGCTACCGGGCGCGAAGTCGAAAACACCCTGGTCAGCAAAGCCATTAACCACCCCAACATCCGCATTCTGGAACGCAGCAACGCCGTTGACTTAATCATCTCAGATAAAGTTGGCCTGCCTGGCACCCGCCGTGTGGTTGGCGCCTGGATTTGGGATCGTAATAAAGAGAAGGTTGAAACCTGCGCGGCGAAATCGGTTGTGCTGGCGACCGGTGGCGCTTCGAAGGTGTATCAGTACACCACCAATCCGGATATATCCTCTGGAGACGGTATCGCCATGGCATGGCGCGCGGGCTGCCGCGTAGCGAACCTCGAGTTCAATCAGTTCCACCCTACCGCGCTGTACCATCCGCAGGCGCGTAACTTCCTGCTGACCGAAGCGTTACGCGGTGAAGGTGCACACCTGAAGCGCCCGGACGGTAGCCGATTTATGCTGGACTTTGACGAACGTGCCGAGCTGGCACCGCGTGATATCGTCGCACGCGCCATCGACCATGAGATGAAGCGCCTTGGCGTTGACTGCATGTATCTCGACATCAGCCATAAACCGGAAGATTTTGTGCGTCAGCACTTCCCGATGATTTATGACAAGTTACTGGGCCTGGGGATCGACCTGACCAAAGAGCCAGTGCCGATTGTGCCAGCGGCGCACTATACCTGCGGCGGCGTGATGGTTGACGACTACGGTCGTACCGACGTTGATGGGCTCTATGCCATCGGCGAAGTGAGCTATACCGGGCTGCACGGTGCCAACCGCATGGCATCCAACTCGCTGCTGGAGTGCCTGGTATACGGCTGGTCAGCGGCGGAAGATATTCATAAGCGCATGCCGTATGCGCGTCAGGCCGAAAAACTGCCCGCGTGGGATGAGAGCCGCGTGGAAAACTCCGACGAACTGGTGGTGATTCAGCATAACTGGCACGAACTGCGCCTCTTTATGTGGGACTACGTCGGCATTGTGCGCACCACCAAACGGCTGGAGCGCGCGCTGCGCCGTATCACCATGCTGCAGCAGGAATTGGACGAGTACTATTCCCGCTTCCGCGTGTCGAACAACCTGCTGGAGCTGCGTAACCTGGTGCAGGTAGCCGAGCTTATCGTGCGCTGCGCGATGATGCGCAAAGAGAGCCGTGGCCTACACTACACGCTGGACTACCCGGAGCTGTTAGCCGAATCGGGCCCGTCGGTGCTCTCTCCGCTGGTTCACATAAATAGATAGAACGCCTGGGTCAGTGCTGTGTAGCCTTCTGAATACTGCTGCTCTGGCCCACGGATCACCAGCCTGTCGCTAAAGCACTCCCCCCCCTTCGGTGAAAACGCCAATAATACCCGATGCGGCAGGCGCATCTCCGTTTCCGCCACATCGGTGCGTAGGCGCAAATGCCAGCCCATCGATAACGCCTGTTGGGTAAACGTCTGGCCGATATTTTCCGGCAGCACCACGCAGAAGAAACCATCTTCGGTAATCGCGTTCGCCGCGCAGGCCAACAGCGCTTCATGGTCGAGTGAGGTGGTGTAACGCGCCTGCTCACGCTGCGGCGTTGCGCACTCCACCCCCTGCTCATAGTAAGGCGGGTTGCTGACAATCAGGTTATAGCGCGTGGTCAGCCCGGCAACCCACTGCTGAATATCTGCCGTATGTACCTGAATACGTTCCGCCCATGGGGATTCAGCCACGTTTTCACGCGCCTGCTCCGCGGCGTCTTCATCCAGCTCAACGGCGTCGATCGCCACGCTATCATCGGTACGCTGCGCCAGCATCAGCGCGAGTAAACCGCTGCCAGCGCCAATATCGAGGATCCGGGTAACTCTCGCTATGGGTGACCAGGCACCCAGCAAAATACCGTCCGTACCGACCTTCATGGCACAACGATCGTGAGCGACAAAAAACTGCTTAAAGGTAAATCCGTTGCGGCGCAGCGCGGATTTAGAATCAGAGATCATGGTCAACCTTGCCAGGGGAACTGCATAAGCTTTTATTGATATGCACAATACCCGAGAACAGATAGCCATACAAACAGATGAAGATTAGAGCCGTAACGTCTATAATCAGCGCCTCACACAGAGGTAATCATGACTGTAACGACTTTTTCCGAACTTGAACTTGACGAAAGCCTTCTGGAAGCCCTCCAGGATAAAGGCTTTACACGCCCGACTGCCATTCAGGCTGCCGCCATTCCGCCTGCGCTCGATGGACGTGATGTTCTCGGTTCTGCGCCAACCGGCACCGGTAAAACAGCGGCGTATTTGCTGCCTGCGTTGCAGCACCTGCTCGACTTTCCGCGCAAAAAATCTGGCCCGCCGCGCATCCTGATCCTCACGCCTACGCGTGAACTGGCGATGCAGGTCGCCGATCATGCTCGCGAGCTGGCAAAAAACACGCACCTGGATATCGCGACCATCACCGGTGGCGTTGCGTATATGAACCACGCCGAAGTGTTCAGCGAAAACCAGGATATCGTGGTGGCGACGACCGGTCGTCTGCTGCAGTACATTAAAGAAGAAAACTTCGACTGCCGCGCCGTTGAAACACTGATCCTCGACGAAGCAGACCGTATGCTGGACATGGGCTTCGCCCAGGATATCGAGCATATCGCCGGTGAAACCCGCTGGCGTAAACAGACGCTGCTGTTCTCCGCAACCCTCGAAGGTGAAGCGATTAAAGACTTTGCCGAGCGTCTGCTGGAAGATCCGGTAGAAGTGTCTGCAACACCGTCGACCCGCGAGCGTAAGAAAATTCATCAGTGGTACTATCGCGCCGATAACTTCGAGCACAAGGTTGAGCTGCTGAAACACCTGCTGAAGCAGGAAGATGCCACCCGTACCATCGTGTTTGTGCGTAAGCGCGAGCGTGTGCACGAACTGGCGGAAATCCTGCGTCAGGCGGGGATCAACAACTGCTATCTCGAAGGCGAGATGCCGCAGATTAAGCGTACCGAAGGCATTAAGCGTCTGACCGACGGCCGCGTCAACGTGCTGGTTGCAACCGACGTTGCTGCGCGCGGGATCGATATTCCCGACGTCAGCCACGTCATCAACTTCGACATGCCGCGCGGCGCAGATACGTACCTGCACCGTATCGGCCGTACCGGCCGTGCCGGTCGTAAAGGGACGGCGATTTCTCTGGTGGAAACGCACGATCACCTGCTGCTGCTGAAAATCGGCCGCTATGTCGAAGAGCCGCTGAAATCTCGCGTCATTGACGAACTGCGTCCGACGACGCGCGCACCTAGCGAAAAAATGACCGGCAAACCGTCGAAGAAAGTGCTCGCTAAACGCGCCGAGAAGAAGAAAGAGAAAGACAAAGAAAAACCGCGTGTGAAGGTCCGTCACCGCGATGCCAAGAACGTTGGCAAACGCCGTAAACCAAGCGGCAGCGCTGCGCCAGAGCAGACTAACGAAGAGTAAAGCAAACGCCGGGATAACCTCCCGGCGTTTTCATATTGGAAGGTAACGGAAGCTGACCATAAAGAAAAAAGAGTTTGTGACTCAGGATCTCCTCAGCAAAATCTACCGGCAGTCGCAGGGCTGATTTATGGCTCTGCGCCCACTCGTGCCGACGGTACATTGCCGGGTGCTGCAGCGCCAGCGCTTCATCTATCACTAGCGCTCTTGCTTCCGTGTTTATTACCTTCTTTGGCGTGGCCATCGCATTGATCCTCTCCTTTACGCTCACCGCCGTTCTGGTAGGACGCGAAGAAGCCAAATAAAAAAAATCCCCCCGCAGGCACCCTGCGGGGGGATTCATCTACTGATGTCGGGCTAGCCCGACACGCCACTTTCCCACCCCTGAGAAATTACAGGCTCTCAGTAAAAGTACGCGCAATAACGTCGCGCTGCTGTTCTGGGGTCAGAGAGTTAAAGCGCACGGCATAACCAGACACACGAATGGTCAGCTGCGGGTATTTTTCTGGATGCTCAACTGCGTCCATCAGGGTTTCACGACGCAGCACGTTCACGTTCAGGTGCTGGCCGCCTTCAACGCGGACTTCTGGTTTCGCTTCAACCGGAATTTCACGGTATTCGATGTCGCCCAGCGCGCTGACGGCAACAACGTCATCTTCTGCGTAACCGCCTTTTGCACACAGGCAGCGTGCTTCGCCTTTCTCGCTGTCGAGCAGCCAGAATGAGTTCAGCAGGTCGTTGTTTGCAGCTTTAGTGATTTGGATACCTGTAATCATTTGATGCCTCCCTAAGGCTCTTTATATTCGTTTTTAACCGGCCTGACCGCGGCCAATTGGTAAAACCATTGTTGCTTGAGTGTATATATACCCCTCAAACACCCCTGATTCTTTGATTTAAATCAACAAAAACCACACCATAAAAAAGGTCATACGGGAAAATACTTGTTTTGCATCAAGTTACGTCCTGTGGCACGCGCAAAAATCTTTGTAAATATTCAACTTTTTTTAGCCCACCAGCAGCAAGCGCTGCCTTCCGATTTTGTGATGTCGAAAGAAGCAGTTAAGCTATACCGATAGCAATTCGCAGGAGAGTGAGATGACCACCCCTTTAACCTGGCACGACGTGCTGGCCGCTGAAAAAGCGCAGCCTTATTTTGTGAACACCCTTGCCACCGTCGCCAGCGAGCGTCAGTCCGGCCAGACTATCTATCCGCCGCAAAAAGATGTTTTTAACGCCTTTCGCTTTACCGAGCTAAACGATGTGAAGGTGGTGATCCTCGGGCAGGACCCGTATCACGGCCCTAATCAGGCACACGGTCTGGCCTTCTCCGTGCAGCCAGGTATTGCAACGCCGCCTTCACTATTGAATATGTACAAAGAGCTTGAAGGAACCATCCCCGGTTTTACCCGCCCGAACCACGGCTATCTTGAGAGCTGGGCACGCCAGGGCGTGCTGCTGCTCAACACCGTGCTGACCGTTCGCGCAGGACAGGCGCACTCGCACGCCAGCCTCGGCTGGGAAACCTTTACCGATAAAGTGATCGCGCTGATTAATGAACATCGCGAAGGCGTGGTGTTCTTATTATGGGGATCGCACGCGCAGAAAAAAGGCGCCATTATCGATACTCAACGCCACTGCGTGCTGAAAGCACCGCACCCATCGCCGCTCTCCGCGCATCGCGGGTTCTTTGGCAGCAACCATTTTGTGAAGGCGAATGAGTGGTTGCAGCAGCGCGGTGAAGCGCCGATTGACTGGATGCCGGTGCTGCCGGAATAGTTCGGAGGTTTTCCCGGCGTCGCGTTGCTCGGCCAGGCTACCGTTCACATGTAGCCCGGCCGGACCCAGTGACGCCGGAGAACTGTGTAGATATAAAAAAACCGGTCGAGTCGCCTCTTCCGGTTTTTTTTTTCAACATCGCGTTTGCTTACGCTTTATGCTGACGCCACCATTCGGCTAACAGCACACCCGTCGCCACGGAGACGTTCAGGCCTTCAACGGCACGCGTCCCGTCGATAGAAACGCTCATGTCAGCGATAGCGGCAGCCGCTTCGGAAACGCCATCGCGATCCTGGCCCAGCGCCAGAACCATCTTCTTAGGCAGCTCGGATTGGAACAGTGGCATGCCACGGCCGTTGCCGCTGGTCGTTACGATGGTGTAGCCCGCATCGCGGAACTGCTCCAGCGCGTCGATGAAGCCATCGCCGGTAATTGGCTCAACGTGTTCAGCACCACCTTCCGCGGTACGGATAGCGGCACCGGATTCCAGTAACGCGGCGTCCTGCAGTACCACGCCTTTCACACCGAAGTGCGCGCAGCTGCGGATCATCGCGCCGAGGTTGTGCGGGTTACCCGCATCTTCCAGCGCCAGTACGCAATCTTCTTCACCGCTTTTCGCAACCCACTGCTGTACGGACGTCCCGTTACGCTTTTTGATCAGGAAGCACACGCCGCCGTGGTGCTCAGTGCCGGACGCTTTCGCCAGCTCTTCTTCGTCAACCACATGATAGGCTTTACGGTTCGCCGCCATCCAGCGCAGCGCTTCTTTAAAGCGTGGGGTAACACTCTGTACGAACCATGCGCGAACGATAGCGTCCGGGCGGCTCTGGAACAGTGCCTGACAGGCGTTTTCACCGTAAACACGGGTCTCTTCTGCGCGCTGACGACGCAGGACTTCTGGATCGATAAAGCTTTTACCGCTGATCCCGCCGTGATCGGCTTTCGCCGGAGCGTCATCACCAGGAGCACGGGAAACCGTACGCCATGGGGAGCCTTCACCACGATCGCGATCGCGTTCTACATCGCGGTCACGGCCACGTTCACGGCCGCGTTCGCTGTTAGGCCCCTTTCTCTCATCACGGGCAGGGCGACGACCGCCTTCGGCACGGGAAGCACCAGCACGGGATGCGCCAGGACGGCCTCCGCCTTTACCAGTACGAGGATTTTGGGTGCGTTTGTCCGAGTCATCGTCACTGCGGACGTACATCACTTTGACCTTGCCGTTTTTGTTTTTCAGTTCGTCGCTCATGTTTTTCTCCACCTGCGCTGCGCGAAGCGCGCAGATTACCTGATGTGTTAGCGCTTAGCCATTACTTCATAAAAAAGACCACGACTATTATATCCATCGGATAAAACGCCTTGTTGATTAATACAGTCTTGTTGATAATGTGTAACATTATAGAAACATCCGGCAACATTGCCGTTCTGCAACACGATGACCCAGAGGTGAGTTATGAATACCGTTTGTGCCCACTGCCAGGCGCTTAATCGCATTCCAGAAGCGCGTATTAACGAAGCGGCAAAATGTGGACGCTGTGGTGAAGACCTGTTCGATGGCGAAGTAATTAACGCTACGGACAGCACGCTGGATAAACTGCTGAAGGACGATCTTCCCGTTGTTGTTGATTTCTGGGCGCCATGGTGCGGCCCATGCCGTAATTTTGCGCCAATCTTCGAAGATGTCGCCGAGGAGCAAAGTGGGAAAATCCGCTTTGTGAAAGTGAACACCGAAGCGGAACGCGAGCTCAGCGCCCGTTTCCGTATCCGTAGCATCCCGACCATTATGATTTTCAAAAATGGTGAAGTTGTCGATATGCTCAACGGCGCGGTACCAAAAGCACCGTTTGAAAGCTGGCTGAACGAAGCGCTGCAGGCATAATCCCACCGGGGCACATCTTGTGCCCCGTATTCGCCTCTGCGACAATAGTATTTTTGCCGTACGATTCCCATGATTGATAACGCCGTTCTTCGGTTGCGCGCCGAGCGACTTGCCCGCGCGACTCGCCCTTTTCTTGCCCGTGGTAATCGGGTTCGCCGCTGCCAGCGTTGTCTGCTGGTGCAACGCTATTGTCTGTGCGACACCATCGCCCCGCATCCGGCAAAGAGCCGTTTTTGCCTGGTGATGTTCGATACCGAACCGATGAAGCCCAGCAATACCGGTCGCCTGATTGCCGACATTTTGCCGCAAACCGAGGCTTTTCAATGGTCGCGTACCGAGCCGCCGCAGGCGCTGCTCGAGCTGGTTAAAAACCCAGACTACCAGCCGATGGTGGTTTTCCCGTCGTCCTACGCAGACCCAGACCGTCAGGTGCTCACTACGCCACCCGCCGGAAAACCGCCGCTGTTTATTATGTTAGACGGAACCTGGCCAGAAGCGCGGAAAATGTTCCGTAAAAGCCCGTGGCTGGACAATCTGCCGCTTATCTCCGTCGATCTGTCACGGGTGTCGGCATACAGCCTACGCGAAGCGCATGTCGAAGGTCAGTACTGCACCGCCGAAGTCGCCATTGCGCTATTGGATTTAGCCAACGACACCGGGGCAGCTTCTGCGCTCAGTGGACACTTCACCCGCTTTCGTGAGCACTACCTTGCAGGAAAAGCTCATCATCAGGGGAACATCACAACAGCCGAAGCGGAAAACGGTTAAACTCATCAGATTACTGTCGCGTAAGGAAGACGGCTATGAGTCAACGTGGGCTGGAAGCACTTCTGAGGCCAAAATCCATTGCGGTGATTGGCGCCTCAATGAAACCACAGCGGGCCGGTTTTTTGATGATGCAGAATCTACTGGCCGGCGGCTTTGCTGGCCCCGTTCTGCCCGTTACCCCGACCTGGAAAGCGGTGCTTGGCGTTCTTGCCTGGCCGACGATTGACAGCCTCCCCTTTTCACCGGATCTCGCGGTGCTTTGCACCCACGCTCGGCGCAACCTTGAGCTACTGGAAGCGCTGGGGGAAAAAGGCTGCAAAACCTGCATTATTCTCTCTTCTACTCCCGATCAGTTCAGTGCGCTAAAAGCCTGCGCCGCCCGCTATCAGATGCGTCTGCTGGGGCCAAACAGCCTCGGGCTACTGGCGCCATGGCAGGGCCTGAACGCCAGCTTTTCCCCGGTACCCATTCGCAAAGGCAAGCTGGCCTTTATTTCTCAATCGGCCGCCGTTTCTAATACCATCCTCGACTGGGCGCAGCAGCGGGAAATGGGGTTCTCTTACTTTATCGCGCTGGGCGACAGTCTGGATATTGATGTCGACGACCTGCTCGACTATCTGGCGCGAGACAGCAAAACCAGCGCTATTCTGCTCTATCTGGAGCAGCTCAGCGATGCACGGCGCTTCGTTTCCGCCGCCCGTAGTGCTTCACGTAATAAGCCGATTCTGGTGATTAAAAGCGGGCGCAGCCCGGCCGCTCAGCGTCTGCTTCACGTGAACTCCGGGATGGACCCGGCCTGGGATGCGGCCATTCAGCGTGCAGGTCTGCTGCGCGTGCAGGATACCCACGAGCTTTTCTCCGCCGTTGAAACCCTCAGCCATATGCGCCCGCTACGCGGCGAGCGTCTGATGATTATCAGCAACGGTGCGGCGCCAGCCGCGCTAGCGCTGGACGAGCACTGGGCGCGCAACGGGAAGCTTGCCACCCTCAGTGACGATACGTGCCAGCAATTACAACAGCTGCTGCCGGACACCGTTGAGGCCAATAACCCTCTGGATCTGCGCGATGATGCCAGCATCGAACACTATTTAGCGGCGGTGAATATACTGCTCAATAGCCCGGACCTGGATGCCCTGATGGTGATCCACTCCCCTAGTGCTACGGCACCGGGCAGCGAAAGCGCCACCGCGCTGATTGACCTCATCAAGAAGCACCCGCGCGGGAACTACATTAGCGTGTTGACCAACTGGTGCGGGGAATATTCCTCACGGGAAGCACGCCGTATGTTCAGCGATGCGGGCATTCCAACCTACCGTACCCCGGAAGGGACGATTACCGCCTTTATGCATATGGTGGAATACCGACGTAACCAGAAGCAGCTGCGGGAAACACCGGCGCTGCCACATAGCCTGACGGCCAATACCAGCCAGGCGCACGAGCTATTACAGCAGGCAATAGACAGCGGCATCAGCGCGCTGGACACCCACGAAGTTCGCCCGATTCTGGAAGCCTACGGGCTGAATACGCTGCCCACCTGGATTGCCTCAGACAGCGCCGAGGCAGTGCATATTGCCGAGCAAATTGGTTATCCGGTGGCGTTGAAACTGCGCTCGCCGGATATTCCGCACAAATCGGAAGTTCAGGGCGTCATGCTCTACCTGCGCACCGCCACCGAGGTACAGCAGGCTGCCGATGCGATCCTCGACCGCGTCAAAATGACCTGGCCGCAGGCGCGCATTCACGGCCTGCTGGTGCAGAGTATGGCTAACCGTGCTGGCGCACAGGAGTTGCGTGTAGTGGTTGAGCACGACCCGGTTTTTGGCCCGCTGATTATGCTGGGCGAAGGTGGCGTAGAGTGGCGCGCGGAAGATCAGGCCGCCGTAGCGCTGCCACCGCTGAATATGACGCTAGCGCGCTATCTGGTTATTCAGGCCATTAAGAGTAAGAAAATACGCGGCCGCAGCGCGCTACGCCCGTTAGATATTCCGGGCTTAAGTCAGCTCCTGGTGCAGGTTTCGAACCTGATTGTCGACTGCCCGGAGATCCAGCGTCTCGATATTCACCCGCTGTTGGTCTCCGGTAATGAATTTACCGCGCTGGATGTGACGCTGGATATCGCCCCGTTTAGCGGCTCGAGCGAAAGCCGGCTTGCCATTCGTCCGTATCCTCAGCATCTGGAAGAGTGGGTCACCATGAAAAACGGTGAACGCTGTCTGTTTCGCCCTATCCTGCCGGAAGATGAGCCGCTATTGCAGCAGTTTATCGCCCGGGTCACAAAAGAGGATCTCTACTACCGCTACTTTAGCGAGATTAACGAATTTACCCATGACGATTTAGCCAACATGACGCAGATCGACTACGATCGAGAAATGGCCTTTGTGGCGGTTCACGGCTCTGGTGACAATAGCGAGATCCTCGGCGTGACCCGCGCGATTTCCGATCCGGATAATATCGACGCGGAATTTGCCGTACTGGTTCGTTCCGATCTAAAAGGCCTTGGGCTCGGCGGGAGGTTGCTGGATAAGCTTATCGGCTACACTCGCGCTCACGGTTTACTGCGCCTGAACGGCATTACCATGCCCAATAATCGCGGGATGATAGCGCTCGCGAGAAAGCTCGGTTTTGACGTTGATATTCAGCTGGAAGATGGCATCGTCGGTCTATCCCTAAGGCTGAGTGATGACTAAGTTGCTGGAAATGCTGCCCTTACCAGACAGAGATGGTATCATTGACCGCTTACGTCGTCTGCCAGGTACAGAGGACCCTTCACTAAACCAGAGAAGAAACGCACTGTGATGTTGTCAAAATTTAAGCGTAATAAACATCAACAACACCTTGCCCAACTACCCAAGCTTTCACAGTCTGTTGATGATATTGAGTTTTTCTATGCTCCAGCAGATTTCCGTGAAGCTCTGCTCGCAAAAATCGCCAGCGCCACGCGCCGAATTTGCATCGTCGCGTTGTACCTCGAACAGGACGACGCCGGAAAGACGATTCTGCAAGCCTTGTACGAAGCCAAACGTCAACGCCCGGAGCTTGAAGTCCGCGTGCTGGTTGACTGGCATCGCGCACAGCGTGGGCGTATTGGTGCTGCCGCGTCTAATACCAATGCGGACTGGTACTGCCGTACTGCGAAAGAAAACCCGGGCGTAGAGGTTCCCGTTTACGGCGTGCCTATCAACACCCGTGAAGCGCTCGGCGTACTGCACTTTAAGGGCTTCATTATTGATGACTGCGTGCTGTACAGCGGCGCGAGCATCAACGATGTCTATCTGCATCAGCACGATAAATATCGCTATGACCGCTATCAGTGCATCCGTAACCCGCAGATGGCCGACATCATGTTTAATTGGGTGTCGGAGAATCTGGTTGAAGGTCGCGGCGTTAACCGCCTCGATAATACCGAGCGTCCGAAAAGCCCGGAAATCAAAAACGATATTCGTCTTTATCGTCAGGAGCTGCGCGATACCAGTTACCATTTTGAGGGTAACGCCAGCGATGACGAGCTCACCGTCACGCCGCTGGTTGGTCTGGGCAAAACCAGCGTACTGAACAAAACGATTTTCCACCTGATGCCGTGCACTGAGGAAAAGCTCACCATCTGCACGCCATACTTCAACCTACCTGCACTGCTGGTGCGGAATATTATTCGCCTACTGCGGGATGGGAAAAAGGTCGAGATTATCGTCGGCGATAAGACGGCAAACGACTTTTACATTCCAGAAAACGAGCCGTTTAAGATTATCGGTGCGCTGCCTTATCTGTATGAGATTAACCTGCGCCGCTTCCTGAGCCGCCTGCAGTATTACATCAATACCGATCAGCTGACTGTGCGCCTGTGGAAAGACGAGGATAATACCTATCACCTGAAAGGGATGTGGGTGGATAACGAGTGGATCCTGCTGACCGGCAACAACCTTAACCCACGCGCCTGGCGCCTGGATCTTGAAAACGCCGTGCTGATCCACGATCCGAAAAAACAGCTAGCGTCTATGCGCCAGAAAGAGCTGGATCTGATCCGCAAACACACGACGGTGGTAAATGACTTCCGCGATCTGCAAAGTATCGCTGAATACCCCGTTAAGGTGCGTAAGCTGATTCGCCGTCTGCGACGTATTCGTATCGACCGACTGATCAGCCGTATCCTTTAAATTGCAGCCCCGTTTCGACGGGGCTTTTTTTCAAGGAGCCATAATGACCCGCATCCTCGTTCTTTGTAGCGCGCTCGTATTAAGCGGCTGTAGCCATATGGCAAACGATAGCTGGAGCGGGCAGGATAAAGCCCAGCACTTTATTGCCTCCGCCATGCTTTCTGCCGCCGGTAACGAATATGCGCAGCACCAGGGCATCAGCCGCGACCGCAGCGCCGCCATTGGCTTTATGTTTTCCGTCAGTCTGGGGGCATCCAAGGAGCTGTGGGATAGCCGCCCGGCGGGAAGCGGCTGGAGTTGGAAAGATTTTGCGTGGGATGTCGCCGGCGCCACAACCGGCTATGCTGTGTGGCAGCTGGCGCAGCATTAGCATACTACAGGCGTAACCCCTTCCCTTTGCGGTGCAGCTTCAGCGATACCAGGAACGCCAGCGCCGCCATCACCGTGACGTACCAGAAGAAGGCCGTCTCAATCCCGGACGACTTCAGCGACAGCGCAACGTACTCAGCCGAACCGCCAAACAGCGCATTCGCGACCGCATAAGAGAGCCCGACTCCCAGAGCACGAACCTGTGCCGGGAACATTTCAGCTTTCAGAATGCCACTGATAGAGGTATAGAAGCTGGTAATCAACAGTGCGCACATCACCAAACCAAACGCGGCGTAAGGCGAAGTGACGTTTTGCAAAGCTGAGAGAATGGGCACGGTAAACAGCGTTGCAAGGGCACCGAAGCAAAGCATAGAGGTACGGCGACCGACTCTGTCTGACAGCAGGCCAAAGAACGGCTGTACCAGCATGTAGACAAATAGCGCCGCCGTCATAATCACGCTGGCGAGGTTTGCGCTCATGCCGGCGGTATTCACCAGATACTTCTGCATATAGGTCGTGAAGGTATAGAAGCTTAGCGACCCTGCTGCGGTAAAGCCCAACACCATCACGAAGGCTCGACGGTTACGCCATAACCCTTTGAAGGAGCCCGCCTCTTTTAGCGTACGCGTCTCTTTCTGTGATGTTTCATCCAGTTGACGGCGCAGCCACAGCGCAACAATCGCCAGCACCGCGCCCATAGCGAACGGTATACGCCATCCCCAGGCGTGGAGGCTTTCGCTGTCCATCACGTTTTGCAGAATAACAACGACCAGTACCGCCAGCAGTTGGCCACCGATTAAGGTGACGTACTGGAATGACGCATAGAAGCCTTTGCGTCCTTCAACCGCGACTTCACTCATATAGGTTGCACTTGTGCCGTACTCTCCACCGACGGAGAGACCCTGGAACAGACGCGCCAGCAGCAGCAACGCCGGAGCCCAGGTGCCAATCACGCTGTAGCCCGGCAGACAGGCGATCACCAGCGAGCCAAAGCACATCATACAGACGGAGATAAGCATTGAAACTTTGCGTCCGCGACGGTCGGCGATGCGGCCAAACAGCCACCCGCCGATAGGACGCATCAGAAAACCGGCGGCAAAGACGCCTGCAGTTTGCAGCAGTTGGGTGGTGGTATTTCCGGATGGAAAGAAGATGTGGGCAAAATACAGAGAACAGAACGAGTAGACATAAAAATCAAACCATTCAACGAGATTCCCCGATGATGCCCCGACAATTGCCATGATACGACGGCGAGTATCGCTGCCGGTAAGCGTCCCTTCTGGGGTCACACTGGTTACAGCCATTTGTTAACTCCTGCCAAAAGCGATCTCCTGCCTTAACCGGGCGTAACACGTCACGCAGGCAGATATTTTAGTAAATGAAATGTTATATAATTGTTATATGTAAATTAGTGACCGATGTCACGTTTTTCATTAGCAAGATCACGATTTAGGAGTAACTTCAGTGGTGAGGGTCGTTTGAAAGGAGAAACGGGAGGAGTGGATATGCATCCGGCAGGTTTCATTATCACCGCCTGTAGCCCGGGCGAACGCAGTGACCCCGGGAATATCACCGCACTTTCACTTTCCGCAGACGCAAAAAAGCCCATCCGTCAGGATGGGCTTCTTCACTAATTGATGCCTGGCAGTTCCCTACTCTCGCATGGGGAGACCCCACACTACCATCGGCGCTACGGCGTTTC
>NZ_VDAG01000020.1:0-231 GCF_019584505.1 Kluyvera sp. EC_51
CACGCAGCGGCCTCTTTAGCATAACGTCATTGTGCGAACCAATTTAATTGATTATTTTTTCTCGCTCCAGCACTTCTCTAATATCTTGGAATACGGCACTAATATTTCCTTTAGGAAATCTTATTTGACCTAAACCATTTATATTAGAAAACTCCTCGCATCCTTCTTCTAATAAAACAATGGCTCGTTCAAATCCTAATCGACCTTGAAAGAGTCCGACCTCATGAATAA
>NZ_VDAG01000021.1:0-1711 GCF_019584505.1 Kluyvera sp. EC_51
TACGCACCACCCCGTCAGTAGCTGAACAGGAGGGACAGCTGATAGAAACAGAAGCCACTGGAGCACCTCAAAAACACCATCATACACTAAATCAGTAAGTTGGCAGCATCACCAGCAAAGTATACCATCATATCCTGAAAGTCGTACAATAGTGATACCGGTGTATCAAAAAATGAAAAGAGCAAAAATAAAGAAAGGTAAAAGATAGATAACAATAGAATCCATGTATTTCCGCATATTATATATGCGGAATAATTTTGCAGAGTCTAAGTATGCATGACCTATTCTGTCATTTCTTACTATTAATAATATTTATTCTTCTCTTATATTCTTGTGTTACTGATATTTTATACAGACAAATAAAAAACAGTTGTGTATTATCTGTGCTTGTCTCTTCAATGTGTTTAGCTATGTTGTTTGGTCATATTAATATAATGATTCCTGCCATGGTTTTGATTATTGTTTTTTTATTAGCAATAACAGGAATGATAGGCGCTGGGGACATAAAGTTAATTGTGGCGCTAGTTTTTAGCATACCGCAGAATTTAATATTAGAATTTTTCTTTTCTGTTTGTTGTTTAGGTGCACCGGTCTCAATAATGGCAATGGTGTTGTTTAATTTGTTTTTAAAGAAAAAACACCAAACCGTACCGTTTGGTGTTGCCATATCTGTTGGGTATATCTTCACAATATGGCATGGGGGAGTTGTATGAAACATCATAATATTTTATTTTTCAAAAATGATGGTGCCGTAGCCATCGAATTTGGATTTGTTGTAATTCCGTTCATTATATCCATATTGTTTATTATGGAGTTGTGTAGAGTTGTCTATGTGATGTCATCAGTCGATTTGATTATTTCTGAGGCAGGAAGTGCATCGGTGACATTAACCAATAACTCAAAAGCCGATGAATATTTTGAAAATTTGATTAACAAAATGGCCAGTAATTGGCCTTTTTTACTATACAGCAAGAACGTAAAAGTAAAAACGAGCATCCAATATTGTACTTCAATCACGCAACTGGCAAATGATCAATGCGCGTCATCCTTTTCAACTGATGCGCTGTTAGGGATTTATCAGATAACGGTTCCATATGAACCTGTTTTTTTTCCATTTCCGGATTCGTTGATACAAAATGAAATGATTCGTAGAGTGGTTTTTGTGCAGGAGCACAATTTATCTCGATAGCGTTGATATGGAGAAGTGATTAGCATGAAAAAATTTATACCCTCTGAAAAGGGAGCTTCAGCTATTGAGTTCGCTATGTATATCTTTGTTTTTACCATACTATGTGGTTTTATCATGGACATGAGTTTTTCCATTGTGAAAAAAAATAACGTGGAGAGACTTAATAATTCCTTATTTTCAATTTTGCGTGAACGTAGTACTTTTTTTGATAGCGCTGCTAATCTTTCTCAAAATAATCTTGCTACATTGAAAAGTGTTGCCGATCATTTTTTAATGAAAAGTGATGGTACCGTTGAACCATATCAACTCAATATTAGGCAGATCACTTTTGCTGCAAATTCCACATCTACTATTCAAAGGACCACCGCTACTAGCTTTAAAACGGATAATTTAAAAGGATGCGCTATTGGGTGATGCTGCCAACTTACTGATTTAGTGTATGATGGTGTTTTTGAGGTGCTCCAGTGGCTTCTGTTTCTATCAGCTGTCCCTCCTGTTCAGCTACTGACGGGGTGGTGCGTA
>NZ_VDAG01000022.1:0-45989 GCF_019584505.1 Kluyvera sp. EC_51
GATCAAGTGTCTTACCTGCGTCGATGATTTCACAAAGGAATGCCTGACGGTCACTGTTGCCTTTGGGATTTCAGGCGTTCAGGTCACGCGTATTCTGGACAGCATTGCACTGTTTCGAGGCTATCCGGCGACGATAAGAACTGACCAGGGGCCGGAGTTCACTTGCCGTGCACTGGATCAATGGGCCTTTGAGCATGGTGTTGAGTTGCGCTTAATCCAGCCGGGCAAGCCAACGCAGAACGGATTTATTGAGAGCTTTAACGGACGATTTCGCGATGAATGTTTGAATGAGCACTGGTTCAGCGATATCGTTCATGCCATGAAAATTATTAATGACTGGCGGCAGGATTATAACGAATGCCGCCCGCACTCCACGCTGAATTATCAGACACCGTCTGAATTTGCAGCGGGCTGGAGAAAGGGTCATTCTGAGAATGAAGATTCCGACGTTACTAACTGAGTGTTGTATCTAATCGTGGGGGCAGGTCAGTGCCTATCTGAAAACAATGCATACGCTTGATGTGCCACTCAGTCGTTTTTCATCCGGGGCATTAGACAAAGACGTTAACTCGGTGAATATCGCCAACCTCAAAATTCAGACCCTGTACTATGTGTATTCCACGACATCCGTACTGCTGATAATACTCAGCGCCATCCTCGGCATGCTGAGTTTTGTGCAGAATAGAAATATTCTCAAAGCCCACCTTCAGGTTAAAAGCCTGGCGGAAGAGCTGCAGAAGTCGAAAGAAAAGCTACAAACCCAGAATGCCAGACTGGAGTATGACGTTTACCATGACTCTCTTACCGAGATGAATAACCGTCAGCTATTCTGGTGGAATTTAAATAGCACCATTGAGATCGCGGAAAAGCACCATGACTCGGTCACGGTGATGCTGTTTGATTTAGACCGATTCAAAGAGATCAATGACACCTACGGTCATGATGCCGGGGATATGTTATTACGGCAGATTTCCGAAAGGTTAATGTCGTTGAAATTTAGTTCGGATACGCTTTATCGCCTGGGAGGCGATGAGTTTGCGTTTCTCGCGCGTGGTCTGACGGAGAGCAGCGCGGTTTCGCGCGCCCAGAAAATATGCGATGTCATCAACCAGACCTACACGATTTATAACGCAATTATTAATATCACTACCTGTGTGGGGATTGTTATCTCTGACACTGAACGCCGCTCCGACTACCTTTACAAGTTCGCCGATCTGGCGCTTTATGAAGCGAAAAATGCCGGTAGCGGGAAGATAAAAGTCTTCCGCCAGCGCATGCTGGATAAGCTGCAGGAAACCAGAACGCTTGAGCACGATATGGCGCTAGCCATAGCGAATAAAGAATTCGTGGTCTATTACCAACCGATTGTCGACTCGTTCAGCCGGGAAATTTACAGCTATGAAGCCCTTATTCGCTGGATTCATCCGCGTAAAGGTCTTATGTCGCCGGATAGCTTTATTCCGGTTGCAGAAAAAACAGGCATGATCAACGAGATGGGCAAGATGGTGCTCGAAATGGCCTGTCGGGAAGCGGCCTTCTGGGCGGTTCCGGCTAAAATTTCGGTCAACGTCTCGCCTGTCCAGCTAAGCGGTAAAGGCTTTGTGGGAATCGTACTGTCCATTTTGAAAGAGACCGGGCTTTCAGCCGATCGTCTTGAGCTGGAAGTAACGGAATCAGCCCTCTTTACCGAGAGCAGTACGCCGATGAATACCCTTAACAAACTCAGAGCCCTGGGGGTGAAAATCTCCATCGATGACTTTGGCACAGGCTACTCTTCACTTGCGCGACTGAGTCGGCTTTCTTTCGATAAAATCAAAATTGATAAGTCCTTTGTCCATTCGATATCGACGCAGGAAGATGCCCTGAATATCATCAAGCTCATCACCGGGATGGCGAAATCCCTCAGCATGAAGGCGGTGGCAGAAGGTGTTGAAACGCAGGAGCAACTGGAAAACCTTCAGGCTTTGGGATGTGACTTCGCGCAAGGCTACCTGTTTAGTAAGCCTCAACCTTATGTCGATGGGAGAATCCGCTACGGATAGTGCGCACTATCCGTAGCCCGGCCAAGCAACGCGACGCCGGGAGCCACACGGAACCCGGCGTTCCCCATTAAATCTGCGCCAGCCCGCCATCAACATAAATTTCTGCAGCATTAATAAAGCTCGCGTCGTCGGAAGCCAGGAAAGCGACAGTTTTCGCCACCTCTTCCGGTTCCCCCAAACGGCCCAGCGGCACCCCGGCTGCCAGCGCATCAAACAGCCCCTGTCGATGTTCCTCCGCCACCAGCCCGCCGAGACCCGGCGTGCGGACCGGGCCAGGGCTTACCACATTCACTCGGATGCCGCGTCCCTGGAGGTCAAGCGCCCATGAGCGCGCCAGATTACGCACGGCGGCCTTACTGGCGCTGTATACGCTAAAGTTGGCGGTCCCTTTCACCGCGGCGGTTGAACCGGTGAGGATAATCGAGGCCCCCTGAGTCAGCAGCGGCAGCGCCTTCTGCACGGTGAACAACACCCCGCGCACGTTAGTGCCAAAAATACGATCGAAATGTTCTTCAGTGATCGCCCCCAGCGGCATCATGTCGCCGCCACCGGCGTTGGCGAACAGTACGTCCAGTCTGCCCGATTCGCTGGCGATGGTGGCAAACACGGTATCAAGGTCACTCAGGACGGAAGCGTCAGCGCGAATGCCTTTCGCCGACGGCCCGATTAAGGCCACTGCGGCATCAAGCTCTTCCTGGCGACGACCGGTGATGTACACTTTCGCGCCCTGCGCTGCCAGTTCCTGTGCCGAAGCCAGGCCAATCCCCGTGCTGCCGCCGGTCACTAACGCAATTTTATCCGCTAATTTCTTGCTCATGATGCACATCCTTAAAATAGGTTAATAGAATCATTTACTTGCAGCGATTAACTAACTGCTAAGCTCGGAAATCACTCTAACGTGCATCACAGGGGCAGAAAAATAGTGCAAAATGAAAAACACTATTCACCTGCATGAATAATGGCAACCGATTACCGGGAAAAAGCGAATAATGGACCAATTTCTAGCCCTCAAAGTTTTTACCCGCGTGGTCGAGGCCAACAGCTTTACCCGCGCGGCGGACTCGCTGAACATGCCGAATGCCACCCTCAGCAAAACGATTCAACTGTTGGAGGCTCATCTCGGCACTCGCCTGCTGCAGCGTACCACGCGGCGGATTACCGTCACGCCAGAGGGGCTGGAATACTATGAAAAGGCGCGTCAGCTGCTGGCAGATCTGGACGCGATCGATAGCGCGTTTAAAACCTCCAGTACTAAGCCCAAAGGCCATCTGCGCATCGCCGTTGGCGGTTCCACCGCGCGGGATGTGCTGATACCGCTGCTGGCCGAGTTTATGGTCAGCTACCCGGATATTCGCATCGACCTGCTGGTCGCCGATAAACCCTCGGATCTGATCGGCGGCAATATCGACTGCGCGATTCGCGGTGGGCCGATGGAAGACTCTACGCTGATCGCCCGAAAACTTGGCGAAGCGGCGCTCATCACCTGCGCCACGCCCGGCTATCTTAAACGCTGTGGTACGCCCGCCTATCCGGACGAGCTGAAGAACGGGCATCGGCTTATCAGCTATTTATCGCCAGCCAGCGGTCGAGCGTTCCCGTTCCGCTTTAGGCAGGATGGTCAACCTATTGAGATAAAGGCCGAGCATCACCTCGGCATCAATGAGAGCAACGCCCATATCGCCGCCGCCCAGGCGGGTCTCGGCATTGTGCAGACGTTTTCTTATTCGCTGCGCCAGGCGCTAGCCTGTGGGGAGTTAGTGGAGATTTTAAGCGAGTGGCGTCCGGCCCCCTATCCTTTCCAAGTGGTCTATGCGCAGAACCGCTACGTTCCATCGCGGCTGCGGGTGTTTACCCAGTGGCTAGTTGAGGCTTTTCCGACGGCGTTAAACGCCTGATGTCATGGTGACCTATAGACGCTAAAGCGACTGCTCCAGCTCGCTCAAAAACTGAGCGATAACCTGTTCATTGCGCTTGAAATAGGTCCAGGTGGCGACTCTTTTGCTGGTCAACAGCCCGGCTTTTTGCAGCTTGCTGAGGTGTGAAGAGATTGTCGGCTGCGACAACGCCGTTTTCTCCTGGATAAAGCTGGCGCATACACCGTCCTGCTGCGGGTCCAGCAGATGCGGATACCCGGCGAAATGCGCGGCAGGGTCACGCAGCCAGTGCAGGATCTCCCGGCGGGTCGGGTTGGAAATCGCTTTCAGAATATCGTCGGTATTTAGCGGCATCAGGCTGGCTACGGTAATGGAGTTGGACGGTACATTAGGCAGCGCGCCGTTAAATGTCAATGCGGGCGACGGATGCCGCCCGCAGACCACTTAGCTCGCGCTGTACGTTGGATAGTCGGTGTAGCCGACAGCACTACCGCCAAACAGCGTGTTACGGCCCGCCGGGTTCAGCGGCCAGCCGTTGGCAAAGCGCGCGGGCAGATCCGGGTTGGCGATAAACGTACGGCCAAAACCGAACAAATCCGCCAGCCCGGCTTGCTGCATCCGCTTCGCCTTCTCGGCGGTATACTTCCCGGCATACATCAGCACCCCGTCGAAGGTCTCACGCAGCGCACGGCAGAATTCTGCCGGCAGGTCAGGCGCGTTATCCCAATCCGCTTCGGCGATGGAGAGATAGGCAATCCCCAGCTGATTGAGCTGTTTTGCCGCTTCGATATAGGTGGTAAACGGGTCCGGCTCTACCAGACCGAGGTAGACACGATCTTCCGACGTGCTTTCGAACAGCGGCGCAAAGCGAACCCCGACACGCTCTTTGCCGACAACCTCAATCACCGCCTGAGTCACTTCGCGCAGAAAACGCAGTCGGTTATCCAGCGAGCCACCGTAGACGTCGTCGCGCTGGTTGGTATGCACCGACATAAACTGGTTAATCAGATAGCCGTTAGCGGCATGCAGCTCAATGCCATCAAAGCCCGCCGCCATCGCATTGCGCGCGGCGGTAGCGTACAGCGCCACCAGATCACGCACTTCATCGGTGCTCAGCGCACGCGGTGCAGACGGCTCTGCCAGTGCACCTGTCCCCGGTCCCGTTTCGATAAACACTTTCACATTGGTCGCCGGAATCGCCGACGGCGCCACGGGCGCCCCTTCTCCCGGCTGCAGAGAGGTATGAGAAACCCGCCCCACGTGCCAGAGCTGAGCAAAAATCACGCCGCCCTGCTGGTGCACCCGCTCGGTCACTTTTTTCCAGCCCGCTATCTGCTCTGGCGTGTAGATACCCGGCGTCCAGGCATAGCCCTGACCACGCGGTTCAATCTGCGTCCCTTCACTGACCATAAACCCGGCACTGCTGCGCTGTGCGTAATATTCCGCCATCAGATCGTTGGCAACGTTACCCGGCTGACTGCTGCGTGAGCGCGTCAGCGGCGGCAGCGCAATGCGGTTTTTCAGCGTGAAGGCGCCCAGGGTTAACGGGGTAAAAAGTGCTGTATTTTCCATGACATATTCCATCTTGATAGACGCTCTGGCAGGCAACGGTGCCTGCCGGTGATGGAACAAAGCCTATTCTCAATATCGATACATTGCAATATTTATATATTTCGATAATTGAATTTATTGCAACGATGCTTCAGATGCGCAACGGTAAACCAGCCCGGTCGCCACCGCATTACGCGGGCCTTCCGTACCGCGAATATTCCCCTGCCCGGCCACCACACCGTAGTGTGATAAAGCATCGGTGATAAGCTGAGGCAGCTCAAAATCAAGCGACGAGCCCCCCACCAGCACGACAAACGCAATCTCACGAATATTGCCGCCGGGGGAGACGAGCCGCAGCGCCCGCAGGCAGTTGGTGACAAACACTTTCTCTTTCGCCTGACGCCTGACCAGGCGAATTTTCTCCAGCGAGGTCTGGCTCTCAATCGGCACCAGCGTGCCCTCTTTGATATACACCACCTTAGCAAATACCGCCGGGCTGAGCGGCTCGCGGAAGAACTCCACGCTGCCGTTCTCATGGCGCAGGCTAAACAGACTTTCTACTTTGGCCAGCGGGTACTTTTTGATCTCCTCCGCCAGATGCAGGTCGCTTAGCCCAAGCTCGGTTTTGATAAGCAGGCTGACCATATTGCCCGCCCCCGCCAGATGCACAGCGTTGATCTGCCCGGCGGCGTTGATGGTTGCCGCATCCGTGGATCCTGCCCCGAGGTCGAGGATGGCCAACGGCGTATCGCTACCGGGCGTGGTTAGCGCGCCGGTAATCGCCATATTGGCCTCCACGCCCCCTACTTCTACTCGCGTCGCTAAGCGCTGGCTCAGTTCACGGGCGATCACCTCCATTTGCAGTCGGTCGGATTTCACCATCGCGGCAATGCCCACCGCATTCTCCATCGAGAATTCGTCGGCCAGCCCGCCCTGGACTTTACACGGGATGAAGGTATCCACCGCCAGTAAATCCTGGATAAACACCTCGTCGGCGCCGTGGCCGCTAAGCGATGCCATCACCTGACGCACCCGCTCCAGCATCCCCCCGGCGTGAGTGCCCGGTTCGCCGCGAATATCGCGGATCGGCGCGCACCCGGCGACCGCCTGCATAATCGCCTCGGCACCGCTGGCAACATCGGCCTGAACGCTGCGCTTCTCACCGCACACCGTAATATGCCCCGCCGGGATCACCCTCGACTTCACGTCCCCCTGCGGCGTTTTGAGCACCACCGCCGAACGGTTGCCGATAAGCGCTCGGGCCACCGGCACAATCATCCGCGTTTCATCCGGAGTGAGATGAAACCAGGTAGCGATGCCGTAGGGGTTCGACAACAGCGAGATAACCTGCCCGGTGGGCGCTACCTCCACCGCCGCCAGCACCCCTTCCGGCACCTGCTCAATCAGCGTCACTTCATCGACAATCGGCAGGGTTCGCTGCAGGCGATTATGGATAAGCACCCCGTCATCCTGTTGGAGGATCACCGCCACCACGTTAATGCCGCGCGCCAGCGCCTCGTTCAACTGCCAGGCCGCGTCCATAAAATCCAACTCGCGGTCCACCAACGGGATCCAGCCGCTGGCGTACTGGTCAGGCGTCAGCGCATCGAGGTTTGCCAGACGAACCGTGGTGCCAACCCCCAGCCCCTGCCCACCGGGCGTTTGCGGGTTATGACCAATCATCGTTGATTCGGTGATAATGGTTTCGGTAATGGTTTCCATCGCCACATCGCCAATCACCGGCGCGGCCTCGTTAAGGCAGACCCACGTCACCTCTCGCTGATGCCTGCCCGCCTTCTCCAGCGCCTGCTGAAGCGAGGCCATTACGCCGCTGATGTTATCCCGCGTCCCTTTGGTGCCGGTGGTGGACACAATGCCGCTCGAGAGAAAGCGTTTCCCCTGGTCGGTTAGCTCCGCCAGCGCGACCTCCGTGGTGGCATTGCCAATATCAATGCCCGCAATCAATGCCATCGTCTGCTGCCCCTATACGTCCTGTTTGCGCAGCTTATCGCGCTGGCGATAAACCTCGGCTGACTCGCGGATAAACGCGGCGTTGATCGTCGCCTGGTACTGGGTTTCCAGCTCATCGGCAATCGCCAGCAGCTCTTCCACAGTGGAGCGATACGGGCGTAGCGCATTATAAATTTCGAGGATCCGGCCATCAGGAATGGCGATAAGCTCTCCCGCCCGGCGCAGGTTGCGGGCGATAGCGTGGCGATGCATCTGCTCGGCAATCTGCGCCTGGTACTCCAGGGTCTCACGCGAAATACGCACATCCTTTGGCCCAATTTTCCCGGCGAGCACGTTTTCGAGCGTAATATCGGTTAGCGGTTTGCCGGTTGGGGTTTGAATACGCTCTGGGCTGCGGGTGGCCAGCGGGTAATCCGCGGCGGTCATTGTGGTATGAGCGGTCATTTTTCCTCCCGGATAATCTCGATATTCAGGGTGACGGGTTTGGCATCCGGCACCACATGCTTGGTCTCTTTGATATGAAACAGCGCCGCCTTGGCCATAAATTTCGGCCTGACCATCTGGTCATTGACCACCGGCACCGGCGATGGCGACTCTTTGCGGGCATAGCGGGCAGCGTTTTTGCCAATCTGGCGATAGGTCTCCAGGGTCAGCAGCGGCGCCTGGGAGAACAGCTCAAGATTGCTGAGCGGCAGTAAATCGCGCTGATGAATCACCGTCGTCCCTTTGGACTGAATGCCAATACCGATACCGGAACCGCTGAGGTTGGCGGCATCCCAGGACATAAACGAGACGTCAGAGGTGCGCAGGATCCGCACCACTCTGGCGTGAAGCCCCTCTTCTTCGACCCCGGCCACCAGCTCTTTGATGATCGCCTTGTGCGGCATGTCGATCAGCGTTTTATGCTGAAACTTATCGAACGCTGGCCCCACGCCAATCACCACTTCATCAGCCCGTTCGCCGACACGTGCCGTCCCACTCTCCACCAGCTTCAGGGTGAATACCGGCGCTTTTTTCTGTGTTGTTTCCATGCTGTTGCCCCGCTTACTCAATGCTGTCCGGCTGGATCACCGTGGCGATGTTCTTAATCTCTTCCCAACGTTCCGGGGAGAGTCGATAGCCCGTGCCTGGGCCCTGGTAATCATTGACGTCGTTCACCGCGCTCACCACTTCAAAGTCGCGGTCAAGAATGGCGGAGGTTTGCAGATAATCCCCGGTAACGCGCTGGCGCAGCATGTTGAGAATATTGTCTGCCACATCATCAAAACCGTTTACGCTCAGCGCCTTGACGATATCCAGCCCGGTAATCTCGCGCTTCATCATCTCTTCCACCGCACTGAGGTCTTCCACCACATTGCGCGGTGGCATGTCTTTACTGCCGTGGGCGTAGGTCGCCGCCGTGACCTCTTCATCGCTGACCGGCGGCAGCCCCAGTTCGCGGAATACCGCCTGCACGGCGCGGGCCGCTTTGTTGCGAATGGCGATGGTCTCTGCTTCCGACACCGGGCGCAGGCCGCCGTCGACCATCAGGTCACGCTGCAAAATGTTGTAATCATCGAAGTCTTCGGCGTCGAAGTTCGACCCGGCAAACATGTTGTCGTAGTTCGGCACCGCGCTATAGCCGGAGAAGATAAAGTCGGTTCCCGGCAGCATCTGCATCAGGGTGCGCGCCGTGCGGCGAATATCGGAATGGGAGAAAGTCTGGTCGTTGGCGGAGGCCACCTCCAGATCGAGCATTGAGGCAATCAGGTTTTCGGCCAGCACCGCACGAATGCCCGACGGCACCGCACCGGTCATGCCGATACAGCTCACGGCACCGTTTTGCAGCCCCTGTACGCCCGCGCCTTTGGTGATAAAGATGCAGCGCGACTCCAGATACAGCATGGATTTGCTTTCGGAATAGCCCATCAGCGCCTCTGAGCCGGTGCCTGAGGTGTAGCGCATTTTCAGGCCGCGAGAAGCGTAGGCCGAGGCAAGGAAGGCTTTCGACCACGGGGTGTCGTCGCCGTCGGTAAACACCGCTTCGGTGCCGTACACCGACACGGTTTCCGCATAGCTGGTTAAGCCGCGCATCCCCAACTCGAGTTCCGTTGCCTCTTCTACCGAACACTGGGTTAATACCCCCGGGCGGCCGGACTGCGAGCCGACCAGCAGAGCCAGCGCGTTAAACGGCGCGTAGCGAGCAATCCCGACGGTGGTTTCCTGCTCGGAAAAGCCGCGAATCCCCGCCTCTGCCGCATCGGCGGCGATTTGCACCGGGTTATCCTTCAGGTTGGTGACGTGACACTGGTTCGATGGGGTGCGGCGGGCGCGCATTTTTTGCAGCGCCATCATCATCTCCACCACGTTCATGTGGGCCATCACTTCGACCGCTTTCGCCGGGGTGATCGCCGTGGTGACTTTCACAATCTCGGCGCGGCTGACGTTGATATCCACCAGCATGCGCGCGATGGTTAAGGCGTCGAGCGCCATCGCGCGTTCCGTTTCCGCCACGTTAATGCCGTAGTCGGCGATAAACCGGTCAATCATGTCAAAATCGGCTCGGGATTTACCGTCCAGTTCGACAATGAGGCCGTTTTCAACCTTTACCGAGGAGGGGGGGTCCCACGGACTCTCCATCGCTATCAGCCCCTCTTCGGGCCATTCCCCAATCAGACCATCCTGGTTAACCGGCCGCTTTTCGAGGACTTCGAATCGTTTTGATCGTCTCATATTGCTCAGGCTCGTAAGTGTAAAAATGGCACCCGCGCGTTGGCTACGGGTGAGAGTTACCGGCAACTTAAAGGGCTCGCGGTCAGAAAAAAATTAAATAAATAACGTTCCATTCTGAGACGTTATTTATTTAATACGTTTCAGTGTGGAACCCAATAATGCTGATAAATAAGCAAATGTGATATGCAACCGCACCCAAATCAAAATAACCACAACAACGCTAAAAATATCCACCACTGGTTATTTTTCATGTCGTTGACTAAATATTTTTTAAGGCAAAAATAACACTAAAGGATTAACGCCATTTCAGGTTATTAATCCACCATGAATTAAAGTTTTATTAAATTAACGCCACATCCATTAACAATCTGCTGATGCGTTCAGGAGTTCTGATGATAAAGAGTCTATCCCGTGCCACCGTAAGCCTCGCGATGGCGCAAGCCATGGCGGCAAAGGCCGAGAAGAAAGCGATTGAAATCAATGTTCCGGTTGTTATTTCCGTTGTCGATAGCGGCGCAAACCCTCTGCTGATGCAGCGGATGGATGATGCTTTTATTACCAGCTGCGAGATTTCACTGAATAAAGCCTGGACCGCATGCTGCTTACAGCAGGCCACGCATGAAATTACCGAATGTGTACAGCCCGGTCAGTCGCTTTATGGTTTACAGCTCACCAATCAGCAGCGCATTGTTATTTTCGGCGGTGGCTTCCCGATTATTGAAAACGATAACGTGATAGGCGCTATCGGCGTCAGCGGCGGCACCGTAGAACAGGACATGGAAATAGCCATGGCGGCATTAACTTATTTCCAACAGTTTTAATTCACACTATTTCGCAACCCCATTTTAAGGATTTATGATGAGCGATCGCATGTATGATTTTCTTGTTCCAAATGTGAACTTTTTTGGCCCCGGCGCCGTCTCCGTTGTCGGTGAGCGCTGCAAATTACTGAACGGCAAAAAAGCCCTGCTGGTGACCGACAAAGGCCTGCGGGCGATTAAAGACGGCGCGGTCGATCAGACGGTCAAGCATCTGCGTGAAGCGGGCATTGAAGTGGTCATTTTTGACGGCGTGGAACCGAATCCGAAAGACACTAATGTGCGCGATGGTCTGGCCGTCTTCCAGAAAGAAGGCTGCGATATGATCATCACCGTCGGCGGCGGTAGCCCGCACGACTGCGGCAAAGGTATCGGGATTGCCGCCACCCACCCAGGCGACCTTTACAGCTATGCGGGTATCGAAACCCTGACCCATGCGCTGCCGCCCATCATTGCGGTCAACACCACCGCCGGTACCGCCAGCGAAGTCACCCGCCACTGCGTGCTGACCAACACCAAAACCAAAGTGAAATTTGTGATTGTCAGCTGGCGTAACCTGCCGTCGGTGTCGATCAACGACCCGCTGCTGATGGTCGGCAAACCTGCCGGTCTGACCGCCGCCACCGGGATGGATGCTCTGACCCACGCCGTGGAAGCGTATATCTCCAAAGACGCTAACCCGGTCACCGACGCTTCGGCAATTCAGGCCATCAAGCTGATTGCCACCAACCTGCGTCAGGCCGTTGCGCTCGGCACCAACCTGAAAGCCCGTGAAAATATGGCCTGCGCCTCCCTGCTCGCCGGCATGGCGTTTAACAACGCCAACCTCGGCTACGTGCACGCGATGGCCCACCAGTTGGGCGGGCTTTACGATATGGCGCACGGCGTGGCCAATGCGGTTTTACTGCCGCACGTCTGCCGTTACAACCTGATTGCCAACCCGGAAAAATTCGCCGATATCGCCACCTTTATGGGTGAAAACGTCTCCGGGCTCTCCACCATGGACGCCGCCGAGCGGGCAATTAACGCCATCGCACGTCTGTCCAAAGATGTCGGGATTCCTCAGCACCTGCGCGACCTGGGTGTCAAAGAAGCCGACTTCCCGTACATGGCTGAAATGGCGCTGAAAGATGGCAACGCCTTCTCCAACCCACGTAAGGGCAACGAAAAAGAGATCGTTGAGATTTTCCGTCAGGCCTTCTGATTCGTGTAATCCCCCACCGGCGGGCCCTGTGCCCGCTTTTTTAGCTTTCACCCGCGTGGAGTTCCCAATGCAAAATCCCGGTGTCCCGGCATCACCCGCCGTGCATCTGTTTTATCACCCCTCGCAGGAACGGAGTGAAGCCCTGCGCCAGATAAGTCTCGGGCTGGAGGAACAGGGCGTACCGTGCCGTCCGCTGCCCTGCGATGAACAGAACGATGCGATGGCGCTGGCACGCAACGCCGCGCAGCACTCAGCGCTGCGTATCGGCATTGGCATGACCGCCAGCGGCGACGTAGCGCTGACCCATGCCCAGTATCCGGCTGACCGTGCGCTGCGCCATCTTCCTGCCGCCAGTACCAAATCACAGTGGCGTAATCTTGGCGCTAACGCGGGCCAACTGGTGAAAACGCTTCCGTTAACTGAGGTTGAATAATCATGTACCGCATCTATACCCGTACCGGCGACAAAGGCACCACCGCGCTGTTTGGCGGCAGCCGGATTGATAAAGACGATATTCGCGTAGAAGCCTACGGCAGCGTCGATACGCTGGTTTCACTGTTAGGCGTGTGCTATGCCGCCAGCGACAATCCGGCGCTGCGGCTGACGCTGCACCGCATTCAGGAGGAGCTGTTCGTGGTGGGGGCTGAACTGGCCTGCGACGCGCGCGGCTTAACCCGGCTCAATCGGCTGATCGAGGACGCGGATATTGCCCGCCTTGAAGGGGAGATTGACCGCCATATGGCGCTCACCGGCCCGCTGAAAGCCTTTGTGATCCCCGGGAAGAATCTGCCGTCTGCGCATTTGCACGTCGCGCGTACCCAAACCCGGCACATTGAGCGCACGCTGGTCGCCATGGATCGTCAAACGCCGTTACGCCCGGCGTTAAAAAGCTATATCAACCGCCTATCGGACGCCCTTTTCGCCATGGCACGAGTCGCCGAAAGCGAGGCCGAAACGGCGATTAATCCTGAGGCCGATGCTTAAACTGGCTCACGTCGATATCAAACTGCTTGAGCTTGCGCCAGAGCGTGGTGCGGCCAATATTCAGTAGATTGGACATCTCCTGCACTCGCCCGCTGGTCACGCGGGCGGCATGAATAATAGCCTCTTTTTCCATCGCCGACATGCTCATGCTAGCCGGAATTAACGCGCTATTGCCGCTCACGCCGGGATGCTCGCGGAACAGCCAACCCGGTAGATTGCTCAGGCGGATATGCCCGTGTTCGCTGCTGATGGCAATATTTTCAACGATGCTGTTAAGCTCAAAATCATTGCCCGGCCAGGAGTAGGCCACCAGATGCGCCAGCGCGTCATCATCGACCTTCAGCCGCGATGAAAAGCGGCGTTCCAGCGTGCGCAGGCGGCTGTGCACCAGCGACGGAATGCTGTTGCGGCGCTCGCGCAGCGGAGGAATGCTGATTTCAAACGAGTGCAGCGCATAGTACAGCTGGCGGCTAAAACGGTTTTGTTCCACCAGATTGCCCAGATCCATCGTGGCAGTGGCGATCACCTTCACATCCACCGGGATCAGCCGACGGGCATCAAGTCGCGTCACCACGCCTTGTTTGATCACCTGTAGCAGGATCGACTGCAGCTCCGGGGCCAGATACTCAATCTTTTCAAGAAACAGTGTCCCGCCAGAGGCCAGCTCCAGACGGCTCATCCGCCCGTTCTCTTCCTCGGTGGCCGTGCTGCCCATAAAATCCAGCCCCAGCGCGTTATCGGCATATAGCTGGCAGTTGACGGCGATAAACGGCCCCGCGGCGCGCTCGCTTTCGTTATGAATCGCCTGGGCGATAAGCTCCTTGCCCACCCCTTCTTCACCGCACATCAGCACCGGGAAGCTGCCGCGCGACGCCTGACGACCAAAGTGGATCAGGCGACGGGTCTCCGGATCGTCGGCCGACATCTGGGCAAAGGTGTGGCCCACTTTGCCAAGCTGGCTGGTCATCAATTGACGCATCTGTTCAACGGGATGGAGCAGCAGGATAAAGCTGGTTCCCTGCGCTTCGACGATGGGCTTTAAAGTGATCACCGCATCAACAAACTGGTGCTGACTTTCAAAGGCCACCTCGGCGTGGCTGAGCGGCTTAGCGTGCTTGATGGCGCGGCGCAGCAGCGCGGGGAGAATCACCAGATCGGCAATGTTTTTGCCCTGGCAGGCCTGCGCATCCAGATGCAGGAGCTTCGCCGCCTGAGGGTTAAGAAACTGTAATACTCCCGCTTCATTCCACGCCATCACACCGTCGTCCATACTTTCGAGCAGGCCGTACATCTGATTGAGGTGGCGATTGGACTCCGCCAGCAGGCTGTCGGTGAGCAGCGAGTTGCCCACTTCGCGGGCCATCGCCAGCGTCAGCGACAGGTCGGCGGCGCTGGTGTGTTCAGCTTTACAGCACAGAGCAATGGAGCCGGAAAGTCGGCCATGATTATCAAAAATTGGCGTAGAGCAGAACGTCCACGGGAAGAGCGCCTGCTTGAAGTGTTGGTCGCCGCTGGTTCTCACCGGCTGCCCCACCATTGAAGCCAGCGACAGCGCACAGGTCCCCATAATGCTTTCCGCGCAGTAGCTTCCGGCAAAGAATCCCAGCGTATCCAGCTGCGCCAGCGTCTCCGGGTGGCCGCAGCGGGTCAGGATACAGGCCGACTCATCAAGGATAAACAGCGCGCACGGGCGAGCGTCCATGTACTCCCACGCATCCTCCAGCGCCGCCTGGCCGATGGTCAGCAGCGCGGTCTTGCGACGGCTGATAGAGGCAAACGTCAGCCCCTGCGCCTGATGCGGTGTGGTCCAGGTCTCGCGCTGCATCATCTTGCCGCAGCGGTGCCAGGACTGGGCGATAAATGAGGTCAGCGCCTGCTCAGGTTGCGCGTTTTGCGTGGACATAGCGGCTATCACTCCCTTAAGTGCGTGCCGTTAGCGGCACATCCATAAAACAACAACCCCCGGTGCCAGAAACAGTCGGCCCGGGGGATAACCACAACGCTTGTGGTGCGCTGACCGGGGGGCCGGTCAGCGATAACGCTTAGTGAGCGGAGCGCCACTGAGCGCCTAAACGATCGGCCGCCAGAATGGCGGCGTAGACGCTCTGCGGGTCAACCGGGAACGGCATATTGTGGATGGTTTCCCCTTCTGCGCAGGTGGCTTTCGCCACGGCGAGAATTTTCTCCTCAATACCGTCCTTCACGCCCATCTGCGCCAACGTCACCGGCAGCCCAACTTTCTGGCAGAAACCGAGCACGGTTTCAATTTCATCCATCGGGCTGTTTTGTAAAACCAACTGCGCCAGCGTACCAAAGGCCACTTTTTCCCCGTGGTACAGGTGGTGGCACTCTTCCAGAATGGTGAACCCATTATGGATAGCGTGCGCCGCCGCCAGGCCGCTGCTTTCAAAACCGATGCCGCTGAGATAAGTGTTGGCTTCTACAATGCGTTCCAGCGCCACGGTTGCCACGCCCGCTTCGGCGGACAGACGCGCTTTTTCACCTTCCGCCAGCAGCGTTTCATAGCACAGACGCGCCAGGCTTAACGCCGCCGCCGTGGACTGACCGCCAGCCATGCTGACCGCGTGAGCGTCATAACACGCTTTCGCTTCAAACCAGGTCGACAGCGCATCGCCCATCCCGGAGACCAGTAGACGCACCGGCGCTTTGGCGATAATCGCCGTATCCATCACCACCATGTCCGGGTTTTTCGGATAGATCAGATACTCTTCAAACTCGCCGGATTCGGTATAAATCACCGACAGCGCGCTGGTTGGCGCATCGGTAGAAGCGATAGTCGGGATAATCACCACCGGCAGATGCTGGTAATAACCGATGGCTTTCGCCGTATCGAGGGTTTTACCACCGCCAATCCCTACCACACCTTTGCAGCCTTTCTGTTTAGCGATGGCGCCCAGGCGGTTGATCTCCGCGTGGCTGCATTCGCCGTTAAAACGCTCGGCATGGCAGCTGATGCCGTTGTCATGCAAACCGTTCAGCACTTTGTCTCCGGCCAGCTTCATGACGAAGTCGTCGGCAATCACAAAAAAACTGTCCGCCAGATTTTTGGCATACTGGCCGAATAACGCTGATGCATCAGGACCCTGAAGATATTTTGCCGGAGACTGAATAACTTGTAGCATTCTCTACACCCTCACATTGAACTCGTTTCCATGATGGCGTCAGGTGTGGCTCGCTCCTGCTGACAACGCAATCCAACGAGAGGTTGAGCACGACCGACGCGGTGACATCACTGTAAAGCGGGCGCCCGGCAAAAGAATGTTGGGTTATTTGGTTCCACTACGAAACGTCTTCTAAAATATTTCGTTCCATAACGAAACGCAGCTTCGGCAATGCCGCCCGGATTGCGATCCAGATCCGCGCCGCGTTCACACTATTCACCAGTTCAATATGTCTATTCCACGCCTATTCTGCCCCTGATGAACAAAAAAAAATAGCACCGCCGTTCAGCCCGAGCCAATGCCGGGCCTATGCGGCGGCTAAGAAGCCTGCATCAGCTCTCATTTTTCCCATTCACCGGCAAAATACGTTTCACTCTGGAACGTTTTCGACAAATTTCGTTCCGGGATGAAACCAACGGCGACGGGGATTTTCTTTTTTTCCCACCAGGCGAGAATTCACTCATCGGCCACGGTATCGGCATTCACGCTACCGCAGCCGGAACCCTACAGGGGAGTCGCTCGACGAGCGGCCCACAAAATATCCAGCGGAGTACACATAATGAAAAAACTGATTAACCGTGTGGAAGATGTCCTGGCAGAACAGCTGGCGGGATTGGTAAAAGCGCATCCGGAGCTGAAGCTGTATCAGGATCCGGTTTATCTCACCCGTGCTGATGCGCCGGTCGCGGGCAAAGTTGCCCTGCTCTCCGGCGGCGGTAGCGGTCACGAACCCATGCAGTGCGGCTTTATCGGCACCGGGATGCTGAGCGGTGCCTGCCCGGGCGAAATTTTCACCTCACCGACGCCGGATAAAATCTTCGAATGCGCGATGCACGTCGACGGCGGCAAAGGGGTGGTACTGATTATTAAAAATTACACCGGCGATGTGCTGAACTTTGAAACCGCCACCGAGCTGCTGCACGAAAGCGGCGTTAAGGTCACCACCGTGGTGATCGATGACGACGTGGCGGTAAAAGACAGCCTCTACACCGCCGGTCGACGCGGCGTGGCCAATACCGTGCTGATTGAAAAGTTGATGGGTGCGGCCGCTGAACGCGGCGATAGTCTGGAAGACTGCGCCCGTCTGGGTCGTCAGCTCAACAACCAGGGCCACTCCATTGGCATCGCGCTGGGTGCCTGCACCGTTCCAGCCGCGGGCAAACCGTCGTTTGAACTCAACGATAATGAAATGGAATTTGGCGTGGGCATCCACGGGGAACCGGGCATTGACCGCCGCCCGTTCACCTCGCTGGACGACACCGTCGATGCCATGTTCGCCACCTTGCTCGAGAACGGTCAGTACAGCCGTACTCTGCGCCAGTGGGACCCAATCAAAGGCTGCTGGCAGGAAGTGACGCAGTCCAAACGGGCGTTGCAGAAAGGCGACCGCGTGATTGCGCTGGTCAACAACCTCGGCGCGACCCCGCTTTCCGAGCTGTATGGCGTCTATAACCGCCTGGAAACGCTGTGCACCGACGCGGGTATTGCCATTGAACGTTCACTGGTTGGTTCCTGGTGTACCTCCCTTGATATGACCGGTTTTTCCATCACCCTGCTCAACGTGGATGCGGATACCCTCGCCCTGTGGGACGCCCCGGTTCACACCCCTGCCCTCAACTGGGGTCACTAAGGAGATCTGCAATGTCACTGAACAGAGATATGATTGTCGACTGGCTGTACCGCTGCGGCGAAACCTTTACCACCCAGTGTGATTTTCTCACCGGGCTCGACCGCGAAATCGGCGACGCTGACCACGGCCTCAATATGCACCGCGGCTTCAGCAAAGTGGTGGAAAAGCTGCCATCGATTGCCGACAAAGACATTGGCTTTATTTTGAAAAATACCGGCATGGTGCTGCTCTCTAACGTCGGCGGCGCCAGCGGCCCGCTGTTTGGCACCTTCTTTATCCGTGCCGCCCAGGTGACGCAGGCGCGCCAGAACCTCTCGCTGGAAGAGCTTTACCTGATGATCCGCGAAGGCACCGACGGCGTCGTCAGCCGCGGCAAGGCCGAACGGGGTGATAAAACCATGTGCGACGTCTGGCTGCCGGTAGCCGACTCCCTGCACCGCTCCAGCGAACAGAATCTGTCAATCACAGCCGCGCTGGACGCCGCCTGCGAGGTCGCTCAGCAGGCGGTCCAGGCGACCATCACCATGCAGGCACGCAAAGGCCGCGCTAGCTATCTCGGTGAACGCAGCATCGGTCATCAGGATCCGGGGGCCACTTCCGCCCTGTTTATGGTGCAAATGCTGGCCGCTGCGGCTAACGCATAAGTAGAGAAAGGATAAGGCGATGGTAAATCTGGTCATTGTGTCTCACAGCGCCCTACTGGGCCAGGGGGTCGGGGAGCTCGCCCGACAGATGTTAAGGGGAGATGGCTGCCAGCTCGCCATCGCCGCCGGTATTGACGACCCCGATAGCCCGATTGGCACAGACCCTATCAAGGTGATGGAGGCCATCATCTCGGTCGCTGACACCGACGATATTCTGGTGCTGATGGATATTGGCAGCGCGCTGCTGAGCGCGGAAACCGCGCTCGACCTGCTGGACCCGGAGATTGCCGCGAAGGTGCATTTGTGCCCGGCGCCGTTAGTGGAAGGGGCGCTGGCCGCCACGGTGAGCGCCGCCAGCGGTGCTGGCATCGAAAAGGTGATTGCCGACGCCCAGTGCGCCCTGCAGGCCAAACGCGTCCAGCTCGGTTTTCCGGCGCAGGAGGAATATCACGACCCGTCAGCGCTGCAAACCGACGAGTCTGACGACGCGCAGTCGGTGACCGTCGAAATAGCGAATCCTCACGGCCTGCACGTGCGCCCCGCCGCCCGTCTGGTTGAAGGGCTCGCCGGGTTTAATGCCGAGCTGCTGCTGGAAAAAGACGGCAAGTGCGTGAAGCCCGATAGCCTCAATCAGATAGCCCTACTGAAGGTGCGCTGTAATGACCGCATCCGCCTGATTGCCAAAGGCCCGGAAGCCGCAGAAGCGCTGGCGGCGTTTCAGGCGCTGGCAGACGACCATTTTGGCGAGCGCCAGGTCGTTAGCGCCCCGACGGTGAACGCCCCAGCGCTTCATGGCACCGTCAGCGGCGTGGTGCTGCACTATCAGCCCACCGAGTTTCCGCTCGAACGTGAACCCGCCGAAAGTCCGGATGCCGAGTTTCGGCGTCTGAAAATGGCGGTCAGCCATACGCTGGACGATCTGCTGGCGCTCGCCGCGCTGGCAGCCGACAAGTACTCGGAGGAGATTGCCGCCATTTTCTTCGGTCAGCATACCCTGCTTGATGACCCGGAGCTGCTGAACAGCGTCCATGAAGAACTGCAGCAGCAGAACTGCTGCGCCGAATGGGCCTGGTCGCAGGTGATGAGCGCCCTCAGCCAGCAGTACCAGTCGCTGGACGATGCCTACCTTCAGGCACGCTATATCGATATTGAGGATATTCTGCACCGTACGCTGGGACACCTTGCGGGAGCCGTTGACAGCGCACCTCAGCTGTCGCAGCGCACGATACTCATCGCCGATAACCTGTATCCGTCGGTCGTTCTGCAGCTGGATGCGTCGAAAACCGCCGCCATTTGCCTGCGCGACGGCAGCCCGCTGGCCCACGGCGCCATCATTGCCCAGGCGGCGGGGATTCCCTGGCGCTGCCAGCTCGGTGATGCCTTTGCCGGGCGGCAAAACGGCGACAAGCTCACGCTAACCCAACCGTAATATCCATTTGTTCACTCCCGGACACGCCCTGCACGGCTCGCCATGCAGGGGTGTCACACCCTAAGCTCAGGAATCTGTTATGTCGCAATTTTTCTACAATCAACGCGAAAACCTCGTGAATGACGCTATTGAAGGGGCGATCATCGCGAGCCCGTGGAATAACCTTGCCCGTCTGGAAACCGATCCGGCGATTCGTATTGTGGTCCGTCGCGATCTGGTTAAATCCCGGGTGGCGGTGATTTCCGGCGGCGGTGCGGGTCACGAACCGGCGCACGCAGGCTTTGTCGGCAAAGGGATGCTCACGGCAGCGGTCTGCGGCGACCTTTTCGCCTCGCCGAGCGTGGATGCCGTACTGACCGCCATCCAGGCGGTGACCGGCGATGCGGGCTGCCTGCTGATTGTCAAAAACTACACCGGTGACCGCTTAAACTTCGGCCTTGCGGCGGAAAAAGCTCGCCGTCTGGGCTACAAAGTCGAGATGGTCATCGTCGGCGACGATATCTCCCTGCCGGACAACAAGCACCCACGCGGCATTGCGGGCACGATCCTTGTCCATAAGGTTGCGGGTTACTTCGCGGAAATCGGCAGCAACCTGGATACGGTCACCCGGGAAGCGCGTCTGGCGATGTCACGTGTGTTCAGCCTCGGCGTCGCGCTGGCAAGCTGTCACCTGCCCGGTGACCCGCAGGATGGCGTTCGCCACTTCCCTGGCAAAGCCGAGCTGGGAATGGGGATCCACGGCGAGCCTGGCGCTAGCGTGGTGGACACACAAAACAGCGCCGAACTCGTGCACCTGATGGTCGAAAAACTCAGCGCCGCGTTACCGGCCACCGGTCGCCTGCTGCTGATGCTCAACAACCTCGGCGGCGGCTCGGTGACCGAGATGGCGATCCTCACCCGTGAACTGACCTCCAGCGCGTTAGCATCACGCTGCGACTGGCTGATTGGCCCTGCTCCGCTGGTCAGCGCCCTTGATATGAAAGGCTTCTCGATTACCGCGATGGTGATGGAAGAGAGCGTGGAGAAAGCGCTGCTGTCAGAGGTGAGAACCGCTGGCTGGCTGCCGCCGGTGCGCCTGCGCCCGCAGACCACCCTGCCGTGCGATATAAAGAGCGCCCGCGTGGCCTTTACACCGTCGGAAGATGCCCAGGTGGCGGACTATATTGAGACGGTAACCACCACGCTGTCCGACCTGGAAAGCTGCCTGAACGCGCTGGATGCCAAAGTGGGCGATGGCGATACTGGTTCAACCTTCGCCGCTGGGGCGCGTGAAATTGCCCGTCTGCTGCACGACCACCAGCTACCGCTGGCTCAGCTTGAGACGCTGTGCGGGCTGATTGGCGAACGGTTGACCGTGGTGATGGGCGGCTCCAGCGGCGTGCTGATGTCTATCTTCTTCACCGCCGCCGGTCAGGCTATCCACGAAGGCAAGCCGGTAGTTGCCGCACTACAGGCCGGGCTGGCGCAGATGAAATTTTACGGCGGTGCCGACCTCGGCGACCGCACGCTGATTGATGCCCTGCAACCGGCGCTGGACGCGCTGGCGCAGCAGCCTGGCGACCTCGATGCCGCCTACCGCGCCGCACAGGCAGGAGCCGACGCCACCAGCCAGGCCACTAAAGCCAACGCGGGCCGCGCTTCCTACCTCAACAGCGATAGCCTCGCGGGGAATATGGACCCCGGCGCCCATGCCATTGCGATGGTGTTTAAAGCCCTGGCGCAACGCCCACGCGGCTAACCGTTCGACCAGCTGCCCGCGATAGCTCGCGGGCATTTTTCTACGTAAGGGTTGCGTAACCCGCCGTGACGAACAATGATGAAGTCACCCAATGTAACCGACACCGTTAACCGATGCCCAACCGCTACCTGCGCCCGCTTTTCCCGCCGATCGCGCTGTTTTTTATCACCAGTCTACTGACGGGCTGCGTATTAAGCCGTGTCTCTGAGAGCGCCCATGCCAAAGAGGTTGATGAACTGCACCTCGTGGGCATGAGCCTTGACGCCGCTCGCGCCGCAGTCACCCAGCGCGGGTACACGTGTAGTCCCTACGCCGAGCGTCATCTGGTCAGCACCGAGGACGGTGACCATCAATGGTTGCAGACAGCGTGCGACAAACAGAGTCTTGAAGTGATCTGCCCGCAAATCCGTTCGGTGGTACTGAACGTCGACCCCACCAGCCAGAAGGTAGTGATGGTCGGCAAAAATATCACCCAGAATGCCTGTTTTTAACCCTGTGCAGATGTGAAATCAGCTCGGCACGGTCAGGCGTGACCCGTTCCGCTATCTGGTGCTTTTATTGCTAAATATTTGCGCGATCGTGACGATATACAGGAAAAGCAAAATAAAAAAGCGGGCGCAAGATGGCAGGGATCAATACCAACATCAATACTCTGGTGGTACAAAACAACGCTTCAAAAAGCGGCTCAGTGCTTCAGCAATCCATTGAACGCCTCTCCTCGGGGCTGCGCATCAATAGCGCGAAAGACGACGCCGCAGGACAGGCCATCAGCAACCGCATGAACAGCCAGATTGCCGGGCTATTGCAGGCAAAACGAAACGCCAGCGACGGACGTTCGATGGCGCAAACGGCCGAAGGTGCACTCAGTGAAATCAACCAACGCCTGCAGAGAATCCGCGAGCTTTCCGTACAGTCGCTAAGCGAAACCTACTCGCTGGAAGATGCCGACAGCATTCAGTCGGAGATTAACCTCAACCTGAAAGAGATTGCCCGCCTTAACACACAGACCAGCTTTAACGGAAAAAATGTCCTCGACGGCAGCGCCGGAACCGTTTCTGTACAGGTCGGCACCAACGATAACCAGACGATGGGCCTGTTCCTCGGCAAACCGGGCTTTAGCGTGGATGAACTGGGTCTCAACGATCTCGTCATTCGCGGGCTTAGCGGTAAAGTGACCCCTACCGACCAGCTTGTGGGTAGCAGCAGCAATATTGACTTAACCAGCGCAGCAACCAGCATAAATTATGCCACTGGCAACCAACTGACCTCCCCGCATCTGGTTCGCAGTACGAGTGGACAACTCTATATTCAGGGTACGGATGCACAGGGCAAGAATGCCTATCTTGCGGCGACCTACGGTGCAACTTACACCACCGCCACCAGTTCAGCCGAGGTGAACGTCACAGCTACCTCTGGCCCCTTGTATACCAGCGTCTCCGCGATTTCCGCTCGTTCCGTGTCAGGGCTGACCTTCCGCGATGACGCTAACACGCCAATCACCCCCGCCACGCTGGTTAACAGCGATGGAAAATACTACATCCAACAGGGCACCGACTATTTTGCCGCTGAACTAAGCTGGGGGCCGACGGGGAGCATGCAGGCCAAAATGACCGATCCAACGGCGCTGACTACCCTGAACTCACCGGTTGCGGTCACCACCACACCTGCCGTGGATTTGACCGCTGTCACCCCGCAACTGCTGGACAGCAGCGGTGCAGATATTTCAGGCAACGCGCGGTTAATGCGAAACGGTAGCCAGTACTATCTGGAGGTAGACAACGGCGGTGGCGATTTTCGCTACTTCAGCGCCTCGGTCTCGCTGCAGAGCGACGGCGATACCACCAGCGTCGCCGTGAAAGCCAACAGTGCACTGCCGCAGAATGCGTTTACCGATGTGAAAACTGTGGCGGGAACCTCTTTCGTCACCATCGACCCCGATAAAATGCAGTTGAACTATACCGACAACGCCGGTCAGACCTTCAACAGCGTGCTGAGCCGTGATGCTACGGGCAATTATGTCATGACCCTGGGCGACAGTAACAAAACCGCGACCCTGGTGCAGCAAAGCGACGGTTCATTGCTGATTAAAACCCTCAACGGCAGCGGTGAAATTCAGATTTACTATCCTAACAGCTACAGCGCGACCACCGATGGCGAAAAAGGCTGGACGACCATCAGCCTCAAGGAGACCGGGGATGGTGTGCGTCTGCGCCACCCCGAAGACCCGCTGGCCGCACTTGATGCCGCCATTGCCCGCGTCGACCAGCGCCGCAGCCAGCTTGGTGCAACAATGAACCGTCTCGAGTCCGTACAGAACGTACAAACCGGCACCTCTGCCGCACTTAGCGCCGCGCGTTCACGCATTGAAGACGCGGACTACGCCGTAGAGGTATCGCAGATGTCCCGAGCGCAGATTCTGCAACAGGCAGGCAACTCCGTATTGTCGAAATCTAACCACCTTCCCGAGGCAGTGCTATCGCTATTGCAGGGATAATCGCCGTTTCCCTCTTCTGACATCCTGTTGACTTATTATGTAAAAAGATTACTTTTCAGGACATGAAGAAAATACTGATTATCGTCCCCGATGGCGGCATGCTGTTTGAGTCCGCTGGTATTGCCGACATCCTGATGCAGGCCAACCGCCTGCATCCTGAGGGTGCCTCCTCCCCTTGCTACCAGGTTCAGTTGGCAACCACTCAGCCGCATCAGGTGATCCACGGCCAGTCCGGCCTCAACCTGCTTGCGGATCATCGTCTACATGAGATAGACCCTCGCGAACCTCTCGATACCATCATCATCACCGGCAGAGGCCAGAACGCACAGGAAGGCATTGCGGTGGTGGACTGGCTGCGTCTTGCCGCCCCGCACGCCCGCCGTATTGCCTCAATATGCGGCGGTGCGATGCTGCTGGCACAAAGCGGACTGCTCAACGGCAAACGCGCCACCACCCACTGGAAGCTGCTGGAAACGCTTCAGATGGAATACCCGCAGGTACGCGTCGAAGGCGGGCCGCTCTATATTCAGGATGAACATATGTGGACTTCCGGCGGCGTCAGCTCCGGCTTCGATCTGACGTTGGCGCTGGTAGAAGAAGATTACGGCTTTAGCCTGGCGCGCGACATCGCCCAGGATTTTGTAATGTATCTGCACCGCCCCGGCAGCCAGCTGCAGTTCAGCCGCTACAATCTTCAGCGCACCAGCAGCGTGGGGCCCATCAACGACCTGCTCGCCTGGCTGCTCGACAACCTGACCGCCGACCTCAGCGTCGAAACGCTGGCGGAAAAGGTTGCGATGAGTCCACGTAATTTTACCCGCGTCTTTACCCGCGAGACCGGTGCCTCCCCGGCACGCTACGTCGCTGAAGCGCGTCTGGCCGCCGCCCGACAGCGTCTGGAGCAGACCAACGACACGCTGGAGAGAGTGGCGCAGCAGACCGGCTTTAGCAGCAGCATCAACCTACGCCGTCTGTTTGAAAAACAGCTGCACCTCACGCCCGGTGAGTATCGCCAACGCTTCCACTGCCGCAAAATGGCGTAAAGTGATCCTTTTTTGTCGTTTACGCCAAATGGCGACCGGCCTACAGTAACGCCAGAGACAACAGATAAGGAGTGGATCATGGTAAAGGTCGGTATTAACGGTTTTGGCCGTATCGGACGTAACGTTCTGCGCGCTGCGCTGGGCAACCCGGATATCCAGATTGTGGCAATTAACGATCTGACGGACAGCAAAACGCTGGCGCATCTGCTGAAATATGACTCCCTGCTCGGCACCCTTGCCGCCGAGGTCAGCGCCAGCGAAGGTCAACTGGTGGTGGCAGGTAAACCTATCACCGTCTACAGCGAACGCGACCCGGCGAACATTCCGTGGCGACAGGCTGAAGTCGATATCGTGATTGAAGCCACCGGCTTCTTCACCGAGCGTGACAAAGCGGCAGTGCATATCCACAGCGGTGGCGCAAAACGGGTGATTATCTCCGCGCCCGGTAAGAACGACGATTTAACCATTGTGATGGGCGTGAACGACGGTCTCTACTCCCCGGATAAACACTACGTGGTCAGCAACGGCAGCTGCACCACCAACGGGCTGGCCCCCGCCGCGCAGGTACTGCATCAACACTTCGGTATCAAGCATGGTTTGATGAACACCACCCACGCCTACACCAACAGCCAGGCGCTGCACGACCAACCGGAGAAAGATTTGCGCGGGGCCCGCGCCGCCGCGCTGTCGATAGTGCCTTACTCCAGCGGCGCGGCAAAAGCGCTGGGTAAAGTGATCCCCGAACTGGATGGCCGTCTGACGGGCTATTCCCTGCGCGTGCCGGTTCCGGTGGTCTCCATCGTCGACCTGACCGTGACCCTCGAACGTGATGTGACCGTCGAAGAGGTGAACAACGCGTTTCGTGAAGCGGCCGCGAGCGGCCCACTGAAAGGCATTCTGGGCTACAGCGATGAACCGCTAGTATCGAGTGACTACCAGGGCGACCCGCGTTCCTCAATTATCGACGGTCTCTCCACGCTGGTGATTGGCGGTAACATGGTCAAAATCCTGGCGTGGTACGACAACGAATGGGGCTTCTCCAACCGCCTGGTCGACCTGGCGCTGCTGATGGCCAAACGCGAAGCGTAATCCTCGACGTTCGCTACCCACTAAAATCCACGCCCAGCGTGGATTTTTTTATCCCCCGCCATCGAACCTGTAATATGCTGTTCGTTCTGATACAGACAATTATCTTATACCTATAAAAGATGGCGCTACCGCGCACATCGCAGACCGTAACGCAAACCACAGGACAGATGGATGTTAATTCACACCGCCGCCTCGTCACGCCATGAGGCCAGGGCACAATTTCGCGCGGGGGTCGCCGCCTGCTTCCCCACCATTCCCGGTTACTGGAGCATCGGTTTTGCGGCCGGGGCCATCGGCACGCTCTCCGGCTTTACGACCCTGCAAACCGCGCTGCTGGCGAGCCTGCTGTACGCCGGGTCGGCGCAGTTTCTCTTCTACTCGCTATGGGCGGCAGGCGCCGAAGTCGCGTCGGTAGTGCTGAGCGTGCTGCTGGTAAACCTGCGCTATCTGCTGATGAGTTCGGCGATGAGCGTCTATTTCCGTGAGCACACCACGCTGCAAAAAATCGTCAGCGGCCTGCTGCTGACCGATGAAACCTTTGGCGTCGCGGTGCAGCGCGGCGGTGCGCAAAACAAAGTGTCGTTTGCCTGGATGTTTGGCCTGAACGTGGCCGCCTGGCTGAACTGGATCCTCGCCTGCATCATTGGCGCAGGGCTGGCCTCGGCCCTGCCACAGGCGCTAATGGAAGGGCTGAGCTTTAGCCTGGTATCGATGTTTATCGGCCTGGTGCTGATGCTGTGGTTTGCCAGCCGTCGTAAATGGCTGGAGTCGTTCAGCATCGCCGTCGCAGCGGTTATTACCCTTGCGATGTCCGGGCATGCCGATACCAGTATTGTGGTGATTGTCGCCGCCTCCGTCGCCGCCACGCTGGCAACGATTGGCCTGCGTCTGTCTGGCAAGAAGGAGCGTCAGGATGGAGCGTAATATTCTGCTAGCGATTATCGCCTCGGCGCTGGTCACCGCGTTGATGCGTGTGGTGCCGGTGCTGCTGCTATCACGTTTTCGTATGCCGCCTGCGCTGCAACAGTGGCTGAGTTTTATCCCGGCGGCGATTATGTCGGCGATTATTGCCGCGGAGCTGGTAGGTAAACCGGCGTTAACCAGCGGTGGGTTGAGCATTTCGCTGCTGGCCGCCGTCGCGGCGACGCTGGTTGGGACGCTCAGTCGCAGCCTGTTTGCTACGGTGATTGCGGGGATGGCGGCGTTTATGGGGTTAAGCTATTTGTTGGCTTGATTTCACCCCCTCACCCTAGCCCTCTCCCCAAATTGTCTCTTATACACAAATTAGTGGTGACAGTGATCAGATAAGGGGCGATATATTCAGGTTTATCAATCTATCGCGCTCTCTTCCAGTGCCAGCCATATAAATTGCTCTGGCGCAGAGAGCGCGCAAGGGGCGGCCAATCGCCGCCGCCCCCTGCACCCCCGGGCTCTGGCGGCAAAATCGCCACTTCGTGGTTCCCTCAGCTTATCCCTTTCGGCTTCGGGTCGGGCGCGAGGCAACGTCCCTGTAAAACCGCGCCCTCAGCCCACATCACTGTGGGCTGCCCCGGCCTCCAGGGAACGCTTCGGCGATTTAGACGCCACCCAAAACCGTGCGGTCTTTTAGCTAACAGCAAAAACCAAAGTCACTGAAACCGATGAGTCCCCGCTGGAAATCGGCGAGCCGGAGAATGGAAGACAAGGTCAGGACGCCATGGATGGCGGACTGAGGCGAACCGAGACAGGACGTCGAGTTTCGCCGTGCCGCAGGCTGGAGTTCGTAGGCGAGCGCAGTGCGAAGCACCGATTTCCCTGCGGGGCCGCAGGGATTGTTAAGGGGGATGCGGTTATCCCCCTTAACACGTTCACCGGTGAAAAGTCCTCATATTCTACCCAACGTAAAGTGAACGGAACCTTTCACCAAACCGACATGTCATTCAGATTAAGGTTACCGCCCTCCTACTCCGTCGTCACCGGCTTAACCCGCACCCCAGCAAACACCATCACCATCGCCGCCACCAGCAGCACACCGCTAACGGTAAACACACCGCTGGCACCATTGAGATCGAACACCAGACCACCGCCCGCCGCACCTGCGCTAATGGCCAACTGGATGGACGCCACCATCAGTCCACCCGCGCTTTCCGCCTCGTCCGGCACGGTTGTAGCAAGCCAGGTTGACCAGCCCACCGGCACCAGCCCAAAGGCAAACCCCCACAGCGTCACCAGCAGACCATCGAGCAGCGCCAGATGCCCAAAGGCCACCATCAGCAGCGCCAGTACGCCCATGGCGAACGGCACCAGCGCCAGCGTTAGGCGCAGGTTGCGTGCCAGCAGGTGCCCGGCAATCGACGTGCCGATAAAGTTAGCGAGGCCAAAGCCCAACAGAATCAGCGAGATGGTCTCCACGCTGGCACGGCCTACCGTTTCAAGGAACGGACGCAGGTAGGTGAAGAAGGCGAAGTGACCGCTGAAGATAAAGATGGTCGCCAACAGCCCGCCAATCATGCCGGGGCGGCGCAGCACGTGCAGCAGTGTCCGCAGACTGCCGCCGTTCTCCGGGCGCATTGACGGTAGCACCCACAACTGCCAGAGCAGCGCCAGCACGCCCGGTACCACGCAGAGAATAAACACATTACGCCAGCCAATCAGGCTACCGAGATAGCTGCCCAGCGGGGCCGCAACGACAGTAGCAATCGACACCCCGGCAAAGATAATCGACAGCGCTTTTGGCACATCGCTGGCGGGCACTAGCCGCATGGTGGTGGCGGTTGACATGGCCCAGAATCCGCCAATGGCCACGCCGAGCAGCAGGCGCCCCAGCAGCAGCACCTGTAACGACGGTGCAAAGGCAACCAGCAGGCTGGAGACAATCTGCATCAGGGTAAAGAACATCAGCACCCAGCGGCGGTCGAGGCTTTTGGTGGCGGAAGTAATCAGCAGCCCGGTCACCAGCGCGACAAGCGCGGTGGCGGTCACGGTCTGCCCGGCTACGCCTTCAGTCACGCCCAGGCTTGCCGCCATCGGGGTCAGCAGACTGGCGGGCAGAAACTCGGCGGTAATCAGCCCAAACACCCCCAGACCTAGCGCCCACACGGCGCGCCAGGCGGGTTTTGCGGGGGCGATGGCCCCGCGCTCTGCGACGGATGCATTCATCGGTGAATCTCCTGTTATAAAAATGTGATGGCTGTCGCAAAGGATAGAAAGTTCCGTCGGGACGATCTATGATGGATAATCTTCATTTATTGATAATTCGTCCGGAGTTGCGAAAATGACCTTGAATGCCCCTGATATGATTAGCGAACTGCTGCGCGGCATGCGTCTCTCCGGCGTGAACTATCGCCGTTTCGAAGCCAGTGCGCCGTTTGGCGTCTCCTTCGGCGATGTACCCGGCAAGGCGCAGTTCCATTTTGTCAGCCGCGGGCCGGCCCTATTGCGCATGCAAAGCGGCGCGCGCTTTACCCTGAAGAGCGGCGATGCGGTGTTTATCCCCAACGGAGAGGGGCATGCCCTGCTGTCCGATGAGTCGGCCAACGTGACGCCGATTACCGATTTCCCCAGCGAACCTATCTGCAGCCAGGTGCATGACATCCACTGTCCGTCCTGTCCGGACGCCGAAAACGTGGTCATCTTTACCGGGTGTATGAATTTCGAACTGGGCGGCATGCAGCCGCTGGTAAAAGCGATGCCAGAGGTGATGATGGTCAGCAGCCTGATGTCCGATCGTCCGGAAATCCAGGCGCTGCTGGCGGCGATGGAGCGGGAATCACTGGGCCGACAGGTTGGCTTTGCCGGTATTCTCGCCCGCCTCGCTGATGTGGTGGCGGCGCTGATCGTGCGCGGCTGGGTGGAGAGCGGCTGTGGTAAAGCCACCGGCTGGATCCAGGTACTGCGCGACCCGCGCCTGAGCCGGGCCATTTACGCTATGCACCAGCAGCCCGGAGTGAACTGGAGCGTGGCGGACCTCGCCAAAGAGGCAGGTACGTCACGCTCGGTGTTTGCCGAACGCTTTCTCTCGGCGACCGGCACGACGCCGGCAAAATACCTCGGCGAGCTGCGGATGCGGTTGGCTATCCAGTATATTGGCCAGGAGCAGCAGGCTATTGAAACCGTTGCCCTGCGTCTGGGATACGGTTCCGTTGCCGCCTTTAGCCGAGCGTTCAAGCGCGTGGTGGGCCACTCGCCGGGGGCGCTGCGCGATGCCGTGCCCGCCGCCGAAGTGATGTGACCCGCGCAGGTTTACAGGTAGGTCACGTTATCAATCTGACGCTGCGCCTCATCGTTCAGCCCCTGAATATCGAAGCCCGGCATATCACGAATAAATTCGAGGAACGGCGGCGCAATACCGAGCAGCGCCAGATCGGCGGCATGCAGCTGATAGCGGATCGCCTCTTCATCGCCCGCTTTCACCTTTTCCACCCAGTTCGGTTCAATGATCAGCTGATGGCCCAGCGCCACCAGGTCAATGCCGCTTTGCATCACCTCTTCCGCCTGCGCCGGGGTGCGGATATTACCCACGGCAATAATCGGCTTACGTGGGCTGACCGCGTTAAGCTGAGTGATAATCGGCGCGGTATTGTGCTTATCGCGCAGTGAAGGGCGCCAGACGGAGCCCATCGAGACGTGAATATAGTCGAGCGCCGTATCCTGTAATTTGCCGACAAAATATTTGGTGTCATCGAGGGTAATGCCCGGCTCTTCAATCTCTTCCGGCGACAGACGGTAGCCCACGATAAAGTCGGCGCTCGCGTGCTGCTGTTTCACTTTCATCACCGCCTCAACCACCGCCAGCGGCAGCGCGAGGCGTTTATCCAGCGTGCCGCCCCATTGGTCGGTACGACGGTTGGAGTGCGGCGAGACAAACTGTTGCAGTAAGTAGGTATTGGCACCGTGCAGCTCAATACCGTCAAACCCGGCTTCGATGGCGCGGCGGGTAGCCTCAGCAAAATCGTTAATCAGGCCCACCACCTCGTCAGCGGTCAGTTCACGCGGGACTTCTGCCCCGTTACGCGGCGCGGCAACGGCGCTGGCGCTCACCGGCTGGCGTCCACGGGTGATCCACTGGTTGGTCATTCGTCCAGCGCTAAACATCTGCAGAATAGCTTTCGCTCCACGTGCTTTAATCGCCTGCGCCAGTTTTGCCAGCCCGGGAATTTTTCCGTCGTCCTCAACGCCTAATTGGCCTTCGAACCCTTTCCCCTCTTTGTTGATATAGGCCACTGGGGTAATAAACAGCCCCACGCCACCGGCACGCTGCTGCATATAGTGAATTTCTTCCGCCGTCACCGAGCCGTCTTCAAAAGACATCTGCTCGGTCATTGGCGGTAACACCACGCGGTTTTTTAGTACGACGCCATTAGGCAAGGTCAGGGGTGTTAGAAAACGGTAATCCTTCATGTCTGCTCCAGAATGAAAATAACAGGACCGGGATGGTCATCGATGATTCGCATACTAAAACAAACATTGGGGAATGTGCGTCCCATACCAGGGGCGCACCAGGCACAGTCAAAGGGCTACAGGCGGCCAGCACGTTCCCAGGGTACGCCGAGCGTTTGCCACTCTTCGGCAATCAGGTCGACAAATCCGCGAATGCGCGGCGAGAGATAGCGTTTGCTGGGGTAGATAATCCGCACCGGATCAGGCGGGATCTTAAATTCGGTGAGGATAGCCACCAGCGTTCCTTTGGCGATCGCGTCGGCGGCCAGATAGTCCGGTAATTGGATCACGCCAAAGCCGGAAATCGCCGACGACAGCATCGCCTCCGAACTATCGATATCAATACGCCCCGGCCCTTCATAGACAAATTCGCCCTCCGGTGTGGCATAGCGCCAGCTCCTACGCCGCTCGGCGCTGCGAAAGAAAATGGTATCGTGCTGGCGCAACGCCTGTGGCGTCGTCGGTGTACCGCGCGCTGCTAGGTACGCCGGTGACGCGCAGGTGACCATATGCTGGGTGCCAATGGTGCGGGTCAGAATACGCGAATCGCCTCGGGGTTCGCCAATGCGAATAGCAATATCAAACCCTTCGTCAATCAGATCGACAAAGCGGTCGGTAAACACCACGTCGGCGCGCAGTTCAGGGGAGGCGCGTAAAAAACGGTCGATAACCGGCAGAATATGGCGCTGGCCCAGCGAGAGCGGCGCGGTCAGGCGTAGCGTGCCGGTCGGTTTTCCCCGCCGCTGCGCCATGGCATCATCCACCGCCTCAAGGTCTTCCAGAATGCGCTTACAGCGCTCATACATGATGCAGCCTTCTTCGGTCAGGCTGAGCTGACGCGTGGTGCGGTTCAGCAGACGAACGCCTAGCTGGGCCTCAAGCCGGGTGATACTTTTACCAATCGCCGAGCGCGATAAACCGACGGTCGTCGTCGCGCGGGTGTAGCTTCCGGCGTCAACCGCCGCGATAAAGGCAGCAATATCGCCAATGCGATTCAGTTCCACGTTACCCCCTCAATGCGGGAAAATTATTCCCCAAATAAGCTGAGTATAGCGGGCAGGAAACGGGCTGAATAGCGAGGAAATAACACCCTGCTGTGCGTCAGTCTTTGGCGTACGACAATTCGCGCAGGGGATCTACCATCCTTTGCCTGACAGGCACAAACAGCGCCCTGATAACATCATAAAAAATAGTGCTGTTCTTGATATTTAACTTGCTCATCGCATCGCGCTTAATGGCGCTAACACGTTTTTCAGAGCGCCCGGTAATCTTCGTTAATAGTTCTGGCTTCATGCCCATACTGAGCGACAGCAGAATAAACAGTTCGTTATCCGACAGCGAAAAGCAGTGCGCCTGTTCAGTTTCTTCGCAGGATTCGACACTTTGCACATCTATCAGTACGTCGCAGTGGTTATTTTTAATACTATACGCCACCAGGCCGCGACATTTGCGCAATAAATAACCAACGATTAATGGTGAGACGGACTCGGTCAGTACCATCACGTTTTTTCGCTGAAACCTGGCCCCTTCTGCGCCAAGCGCATCGATAGTCTGACGAATATCCAGATCGTTCAGGACAATGATATAGTCGAGAATCTCATTATTTAAATTATATTGTCGTGTGCTCATAGCGGTGAATTTCAATATCGACGCAACGCCTGAATTAAGAAAAATATTGTCGCTGTAACTAACAACCTCCATTTACCTCACTCCACGGCAATAGCAGCTATCGTAAAATGCTAACCACTCTGAAATATTATTACAACACAGCGTAATGTCCATAATTGGACATGCCTGACACCAGCTAGAAATACTATTTCGGACAACAGAAAAGGATTAGTCTCATTCGCAAAAATAAATCAAGAACAATCATTAACATCAGCTATATCATCCGATTTCGGCATGCTATACTTCTTTTCATAACACCCATTGAGAAATAAGACATGTCGCAATCAGACGATTCGTCCCGACCGCTACACGCTTTTGAGTTTAGTCAGCAAACTAAACCGCTGAAGGCAATAACGGATTTACACAACGTGCTGGCTCCTTTTGGTACCGCATTTACGCTAAACGCCTCAACAAAAATGTTACTGAGTAACGATCGGGAATCGGCGTTTATTTTACTGGTGACCACCGGCTGCTTTTCCGTAAGCCACGCCCAGGTCGATCTGCATATGGCCACCGTTTTCGCTCCAACCGTCGTGGGCCTTATTGACGGCTATAGCCTTTATTATGATGTTAAGGCACGTCCGCAGCACTATATCCGCGCGGAAACCGACTGCACCGGCTGGATTGTGCCGCTGGACCTGTTCGTTGAGAAGTGCGATGAGTTTCATTTATGGCATGATATCTCCCGTATTCTCGCCCAGCGCGTCATGGTCATGAGCGCGCGCGACAGCGAAATGGTCGGCAACGATGCCTATAGTAAAATTCGCTCACTGCTGATGGAGCTCTGGCTCTACCCGGAAGACATTCGACTGCAAATTAAAGTTTCCTCTTTTATTCAGCGTCGGACCAGAATATCACGCAGCCGAATTATGGACGTGCTTGCAGAATTGAAAAAAGGGAAGTATATCGAAATGAAATCCGGTGTATTGATTGCTATGGATAAGTTACCGGTCGCTTTCTGATATTATTGAAAACGATTATCATCAGTAAATATCCTTTTCGCTTCCGATTTAAACGCGTTGCCGGCATCCGCGTTATTCATAAAATAATAGACATTAATCACATTATCATACATATCGGCATCAACCCATAAATTAAGCCAGCGGGTTGCCTGTGATATATACAGTAATAACGCCTGTCGATTTCCGGCTTGCTGATATTCCACAATTAGCGCTAGCGCACGGTCTTTTCTGAAACGTGCCGTCTCCAGTCCGCTTTCGCGTAGCGCCAATACCTGGCGATAATATTTTTCAGGCGTCTGCTCAAAATGCGTTAATACGGACTGCTGGCGTAGGGTCGCTAATAGCATAAAGGCAGCGGCACAAACGACAATCATGAGCAACGTTGAAAAGTACGGTAACCAGTGGCCGTTAAACCTGCGTACGGGTGGGCCCTCTCCAGCGGAGAGGCTGAGCAACACAATAAACGTCAGCCAGTGCGTTGCCGACTGATAAAACGGGTATTCCACTTGGGTATGCAGCAACAGCGGTAGCAGGCAGAACAGCAGCGATAGCGTCTGGCGGTTTGTCGTGCGAAAAAAAATCTCGATGCCTGCCCACACAAGCAGCACCAGCCCCATCAGCGCCGTCAGGCCACCTTCAACCCACCAGTAGAGCAGTTCATTGTGTGGGTGGGGAATAATGCTGCAACCATTGGCAATCGGCGTCGCACGATCGGCTATAAAATGGCTGAAGTGCCAGACGTAGCTGCCGTAGCCCCATCCTAAGAACGGATGCAGCGCAATCATGCGTAGGGTTTCGCGTAAAATCATCAGCCGCTGAAGGGTCGAACCGTCATGCTGCGCCAGTGCCTCGCTAAACGAGAGCGGCATCAGGCTCGCGCCAATAGCAACGCCCACCGCCGGAGCACCCAGTAGAAGCCCGCGCCGCCAGGTCGGGGAGGTCTGCCAGTGCAGATATACCATCCCAACGTAGACACAAACCGCGCTTAGCCATCCGATACGTGAGGGAATCTCCGTTAGCGCCCAATACAGCACCATCACCGTCACGCAGATGGCAGCGATTCGCGCAGCTTCCCTTCGCGGAGACCGGCTGCGGAAAAACGGTGAACCGAGACTGAACAATCCCACCGCGCCGCCGCAGGCCAGAAATGACCCGGCAACGTTGCGCTGCTGAAACACGCTGATATTTCCCGGCGAGGCGGCAAGCACCTGTTGTTCAAACCCGGGGAGGACGGTAGGCAGATGCAGTCCCAGCAGGCTGTATACCGCCTGAATCAGCCCGGCTATCACCAACAAATACAGCAGCGTCTGCCGCTGGCGTGCGCTGAATCTCACATGCGTCAACAACAGTAGCAGCAGCACGCCCGCCCACAGTCCGGCAAAACGCGGCAGCGCATCAAGACGCCAGCCCGGCTCGGGGCTCCACGCCAGCGGCAGACTCATCAGCAGCGCCCCCACAACAATGCGCCGGGTACGGGGAGCCACGGAGATAGCGGTGCGGACAAAACAGGGCCAGCCGCAGCCCAATAAAAGCAGCATGCAAAACCAGACCCACAGCGAGGTGGGGAGTTCACTGCCGCTGCCGCCCATATTGGCGATCACCAGATGCATCACCAGCAGATAAATCAACGCCAGCATGGCGACCAGTAACCAGGCCTTTCGCATCATCACTTCCCTGTTTTGGACAGCCATTGGCCTACCTTAGCATCTGCGTCTGTGCGGGCATCACGCGCCCATAGTCATTAATGGTTTGCCATTGCAGCACGCAGCGACCGCTGGTCGGGCAGGCGCTTCTCGACTCGGTGGCAAATGGTGCCACCATGCCAGCGTTCTCCACCGCCTTGCCGTTAACACGCAGGTTAAACAGCGTGACGTAATAAGGCGTTGGGTTGCTGACCTGGGTCTTGCTGCCCTGCACTTTCCACACCAGTTGGCGATAGGCCTCTTCTTCGCGCCCCTTCAGGCCCATAGGCCGATAAAACAGTTTCATCCGGCTACGAATCGCTATCTGTAAGGCGTTTGCGGACGGCTTGCTCTGGGTTTCAGGAATGCTGGCCACGCTCAGCCAGAACAGGCTTTCACGGTCATCCGGCAGGTCACCGCCCGTACGCATAATGCGTACAATGTTGTTATGCCCTGGCAGCAGCGGAAACAACGGCGGTGTGGTGATAAACGGCACCTGATTGCCGCTCTGCCCCTTGGCATCCAGCACCTTTGACAGCACCAGATAGCGTTGCTGAGCGGTGTTGTTCACCGTGAAGGTGATGCTCGGCTTGTCGGCATCAAAGATAAAACGGGTACCGTCTACGGTAACACCCGCGTGGGCGGAAACGCCGTAGGCCAGCAGGGTAAACAGGCCATATTTCATAGTGCACTCCCCCACTATTGCCAGGTCAGCGTAAAGGTCGCGGTGGCGTTTGCCGTGCCGCTGCTCACGCTGCTCGCCGTGGCCATATAGCGGGCGTAGAAGATAAAGACGTTATCGGCACGGGTCGGGACAATCACGTAGCGAGATGAAGCCTGATTCAGCGGCAGTCGGGCGTGATCGGCGCCTTGCAGTTCAATCGCAATCCCCTGCGCTGCATCGCTACCGCTGTCGAGCGCCAGCAGCGTTTTATCCGCCGAGTCAGCCGCCCCGCTAAAGGTGAAATCAACGCCGGTTGCCGCGGCACCGCACTGTTGCAGATCGATAATAAAAGCCACCGGCGACGAGCCGCTGCCTTTAGTGGCGAACTGCTTTGCGGCGATGTCGCCCAGCGGCACGGTCTGCGCCTGAGAAGACGGTGCCACGATGCAGGTGTTGTCCTGAATGGAGCCGCTGACGTAGACGGTGCCGTCGTGCGCCTGCGCGCTGGCGACAGCCAGAAGCAGCAGCGTGAAGATTATTTTCATTACTGGTAGCTCAGATCGAAATACATGACTGACGAGGCGTTTCCGGCGGTGACCGGAATTTTCGTCGCCTGATAGCGCAGGAAAAACGTCAGCGCGTTGTTATCCCCTTCCTGCAGCGACTGGCTGTCGCTGGCGGTGTTAATCGCCACCGTTTTCTTATTGGCATCGAGGATCTCCACGCCGACGCCGGAGGCCATATTGCCTTTCCCGGCAGTATCCGAAAGCGCCAGCAGCTTGCCGTTGTCACCGTCCGGCGTGCCGCTGAACATCACCGTCGCCCCGGAAATACCGCTGCTACAGTTTTTCAGGCGGATAACCAGATCGGCGGTTGACGATACGTCGCCCGCCGTGTGAAAGGTGTTGCTGCTAAAGTTGCCAATAAAGATGGTCTGTAAGGTGTCAGCGGTTTCCACATCGCAGGTGGAGGCCACCACCGTGCCGCTCATGTCGATTTCGACGCCGTTATTCGCCGCCTGAACCGTTGCCGCGCTCAGCGCCCATCCGATGACCGCCAGCCAGTATCGCCGTTTGCCGTTATTCATTGCCGCTCCTTAGTTAAAATCGACCACGATATAGGCCTGCGCATGGAACACTCCCTGCTGCGGCTTCTTACCGGTGGCGCTAATCGGAGCAACGGTAAACGGCACCGTCGCAACGTAGTCCTGAAGCTGGAATGGGATGGTACCGGTGTTGGGCACGATCACGTTGCCAAGAATATCGGTGAACTGCACCGCGATATCGCTGTTGTCGGTAGCGATCGCCGTCGGCTCATTCACGTCAGCCTGCCCCTGGAATCGGAAGCTCAGGCTCGCCATTTCGCTCACGCCACCCGAGCACTTCACCGGCACCTGTCGGCTCACCGGGGTGAAGCCCGAAGGCTTTTGTCCTTTGGTTTTGAAGTTACCCGAGGAGAGCGTGCCGAAGTCGATGGTAATCACCTGGTTGCCGTTCACTTCGCAGCTCTGCGGCACGGTGATCGAGCCGCTAAACGAGATGGTATAAACCGGCGTGCCGAACGACCCGCCGCTGCTGCGGTTGATATAGACGTTGAACAGCTGCGTCTGCGGGATCGTCACGTTGCCGACAAAGGGCTTGGCGATTTTTATCTGCAGCGTGATGTTGGAGTCCGACACCGGGAAGTTGCAGCCGTTAGATACACAGCCGTCCGAACCCATTTTGGCAAAGTTGGCCGGGGCGTAAATATCCCCGGCGACCGCATCGGTCACCCGCAGCGCACCTTCAAGGTAATCGTTGAGCTTCAGGTATTGCCAACTACCTGAGGTTTCCACCACCGGGTAATTTGAAACATAGGAGCGATAGGTGTAGTTATTCCTGTTAGAGGCCACCTTCGGGCATTTCGCATTCATATGAATATCGCCGGAGCGCACGACCTGCGTGGTTTTCCCAGCCACGTTGGTATCCGCCGTCAGCGAGGTCGTGACATCAAAGTTCTCATTTTGTGTCGACCCGGTGGCGTTAGAGCAGGTGTCCGACGAGTCGGCAAACGCCGTGCTGGCTGCGCTCAGTAGCAGCAGGCTCAACAGCACGTTTATCAGTGTTTTCATGATCATTTCCGCAGCGTTAATGGCAGGTTTCCGCAACCCGGTTAAATGTCGTCATTTGGTCGGCCGAGAGCTGATAGGCCACCGAGCAACGTTTGTCGTCCCCTTCCCCCCACTGCACCACCAGCGTGCCGGACGGCGGCAGGCCGGAGAGATAGACCTGTCCGTCATCGCCGACCAGGCTGCTCTGCTGGCTGTCGTTGACCGTCACCGTAGAACCAAACGGCACCGGTTTATTCAGATGGTTGAGGGTCATCAGCACGCGGGCGCCGATATGGGCGTTAAACTCCGCGCGCACCATCGCCCCTTGCGTGGGCACCACGTTGACCACCGCATCGTCAATATCGACGTTTTGCCCCATTGAGTTGGTGTCCAGCGCCACGCGGTTCTGACGATAGGTGGTGGCATACGGCACTACCGCGTAACCACGCCAGTCGGTTTTAACCCCGGTGGTGTTCTCCAGCGCCACGCCCGCCGCCCCTGGCGCTTTCACCAGAATATTGGTGTCGCCCAGCGGTTGGCTCAGGGTGACGCCGTTGCGGTGAACCACAACGCCGCCGCTCATGCCGTAGTTGCGTTGGTGATAGCCGTCGCTGTAGTTGTAACCGGCCTTCAGGTTGCCATAGGTACCCTGATAGCTGAGGCTGGCGTTGCCGCTGTCGCCGGTGCCATGGTTGCCGTAGCTCTCCTGCACGTTGTAGTTCAGGTTGTTCTCAGCAAGCAGCGTGCCGTTGACCCCGGCAGTCTGCGAGGTTTTGCCGTGGCGGTCGGTACTCATGTTGTACGAGGCGTTAAGCGTGTTCGCCGCATGGTAGACGTCGGCGTTACCGCGCCCGGCGAGCCATTCGCCAATCGGCAGCGAGACGTTAAAGGCATAAACCTGGTCAGCCTCGCGCTCTCCCGGCGAACGGTCGTAGTTCCACGTCAGGCCGAAGGAGATAGTGTTCCAGTTGCCGTTATAGCCAATCTGGATAAGTTTGTCGGTTTCATCGGTATGCCAATAGCTCTGCTCGGAGCCGGTGATAAACAGCGAACCGTTGTCACCTACAGACTGCGAAACGTTGATCTGCACTTTGCCTTTTTTGGTGTAGTAGAGGTTGTAGAAATCGGTCCACTGCGGCTTATCCTGCTTACCGTCGTGGTCATCATCCTGAAAACCGTCTTCACCGGTATAGCCGTCCATATGCTGATAGGTAGTTTCATCAAGGGTGTAAAAACCCTGCGTCGAATAGCGATAGCCCAGCAACTGGAAGTTGGTGCCGAGCGAGTTCAGCGCTTTAGCGTACAGAAAACGCACGGACTGCCCTTCGTGTTGGCTGCCGTCCACCAGCGTACTGTTAGCCTGGGTGATATCGGTGGATACCGCCCCAAGGTCGCCCATATTGAGCCCAATACCCAGCGCAAACGCCCGATAATCCGCCGATGCCTGACTGCCGCCGTAGGCGGTAAATCCCCTCGGCAACCCCCAGATAAGCGTCCCCTGCGCAAAATCTACTTCGTCCTGCTGATCGTTGCCGCTGCGGTATTTCCCGGCGGTCAGCGCGTACTTGAGTCGCCCTTCACGCTGGAGCAGCGGCACCGCTGAATAGGGTACCGTGTAGCTATTTTCGCTGCCGTCCGTCTCCTGCACCGTCACCTGCAAATCGCCGCTTGATGAAGTGGGATAGAGATCCTTAATAGCAAACGCCCCCGGCGACACGTAGGTCTGGTAGATGACGTAGCCGTTCTGTTTGATGGTGACTTTGGCATTGCTGCGGGCGATACCACGCACGGTCGGCGCAAAGCCTTTGAGGCTGTCGGGCAGCATATTGTCATCGGAGGCGATTTGCGCGCCGCGAAAACCCAGCGAATCAAATACATCCGACGGCGTGTAGCTTTCACCTAACGTTAACTCCGACTTTAACGGGACGATCGTCCGTTCGACGTAGGTGCTGATGTGCTGCCATTCGTCCTGCGTGCTGCCTTCACCATGGCTGTAGTTCCAGGTAGAGTAGTCACGCAGACGCCAGGCCCCGAGGTTCAGACCGCTTTGTAAGTTCAGGTAATAGCTGTCCTGGCTACTGGTGCCGCCGCTGTTGCTCCCGGAAAAGTCATAGTTCAGGGTCATGGCATTAATCCCCTGATCCCACTGCTCCGGTGGAATATAGCCACGCGCGCTCTGCTTCATCCCGGCCTGCGGAATGCTGATATCGAGCTTCTGGTGTTCAAAATCAAAACGGGTGCTGCCGTCAGGAATGGCGTCAAACGGGACGCACTGGTCAGCAGGCAGCGCTTTGAGCGCTGGGAAGGCGTTCGGGTTAAGCCCCATCGCTTCAAGACGCGTCAGGGTAAAGCACGGCGATAGCCCGGTATCATCCTGACTTTTCTTATCCGCTTTAAAATCGACATCTTCGCTGGAAATAAACTGCTGGTTGAGATAAATATCAACCCGATATTTCCCCGGAGCCTGTCCATTGCTATTTTCAAAACGCGACAGGTCCGCTACCGCTGAATTATCACCGGAAAGAAACGCCGGGTTAAAATAGTTATCCGCGCAGGCCATATACGGAATAGCGCTGAGCGCTGCCGGCAAAATAACGGTGAAGCCGTACTTTGGACAACGCAAAGCCCGTGCGATTGCCTGAGCGGCATAGCAGTTACGAAGTGTCATTATTTCGCCGACCTGTCCCGCGGGTTATTCCATAACCGCATGTTGTTTCGGCGTATTCGCGCCGTAATCATTCACCGTCTGGAAAGTGATCTCACCGTGTGCGGTTGACGGCACGGCGAGGCGACTCTGGCCTAATGGTGGAACCATCGTGGCCGGAAGCTCGGCGGCGCCTTCAGTAAGCTCCACCAGGGTCACGTAGTACGGCGTCGGGTTTTTAATCGTCAACTGCGAGCCAGCCTGATGAAAACGCAGCTGCGCGGGCGCGCTGGCGGACGGTATCGTCAGCCCTTTCGGGCGTACAAACAGTTTGATGCGGTTGAGAACGGCAATTTGCAGCGTATTTTTATTTTGTGCCTCTTTACTGGCTGCCGGAATGGCTTTCACGTTCATCCAGTAAAGACTTTCACGGTCTTTAGGCAACGACGCATCCTGGCCGATATACATCACCCGCAGGGTATTTTCTTTTTTCGGCTTAATCACAAACAGCGGCGGCGTTACCACAAAATCACTGCTCTTTTTACTGTCAGCGTTTTCCACCCATGACTGAATTAAAAACACGCCCTGGCTATCGGTATTATTAACCGATAACGAAATCTGCTCGCTACCCTGAGGATAGATAACCCGCGTAGCACCAAGCGCAATACCGCCATAGTCAGCCGCCTGAGCAAGCGGCGAGAATAACGGCAGGCTAGCTAACGTCAGCGCCGTCGCCCATAGGCTGGTTCGGGAAAAAATAGACATGAGTTACCTTTTAATAAAATGCGCCCGCCGCAGCGGATTCGTTACATGTAGGTCAGCGTGAACCAGGTTTGTGCATCCGCTTCGCCTGGCGAAACGTTCTCTGCAGTTGCCCGATATTTGGCGACAAAGTTCAGTACATTGGTGTCATCTTTCAGCGTGGTAAAAAGCTGCGGCGCCGTATTGGGGACAATCACATTGCCGCTGCTATCAAAGATGCCGATGCCCACGTGGGCCGCACTGCCCGCCCCACTGGTCACCGCCAGCACCGTAGGATCCTTCTCGTCGGTGACGCCGTTAAACGCCACGCCAACCTGCTGGCTGATGGCGATGTCACAGTCCTTTAGCACGATGGTGAACGGCTGCGGGCTGCCCCAGGTGCCGGTGCCGCCAAACAAGCTGGAGCGTACCTGCCCCATATCAACCGTCTGCGCATCGCTATTGGTATCTACCGCGCAGGCCGCTTCCACCACTGCGCCCGTGAAGTGCACGTCGCCACCGGGAACGGTGACCACGTGGTGATTACCGGCCCAGGCCAGCGGCATCAGGCCGTTCAGCAACAGCGTCAGACCCAATTGCGATAGCTTCATCCCGTCTCCTCTTCACAAAATTGCCGTCCGTGGCGTTAACCATCCCTGAAACGTTACTGGTAGGTAACGTTGAAGGTCGCCGTTGCGTCGACGTTACCGGCAGTCAACGTGCTGGAAGTGGTGATGTAGTCTGCAGAGAAGCTCATGACGTTATCGCCATCAATAAGGGTGGCGGCTTTGGACGCTTTACCCAGATCCAGCGCGGTGCCGTCGGTGTCATAAATCTGCACGCCAACACCCTGAGCGCCACCCGCACCGGCCATGTTGTCCAGTACACCAGCGTTGTCTTTCGCCGCAGCACCGTTAAAGGTCACGGTTGCCTCGGTAGACACCTGGGTGTCGCAGTCGGTCAGCGTGATGCTAAACGGGGTTTTCTGGTTTGCCGCTGTGCCCGCCGCCGGGGTATCACCAAATGCCGCCAGACGTACCTGACCCATATCAACGGTTTTATTGACGGAGTCTTGTGCAACGGCACAGGCCGCGTTTACCACCGAGCCGGTAAAGTGAACGGAACCACCGGATACGGTATTTGGGCCGGTTGCATCGCTGGAGCCCCCCATCGCCATTGCCGAACCACCCACCATCATTAATGCCAGTGTCAGTCCTTTAACCGCTAAATTTTTCATTTTCATTGCCTTTAAGTTGTCAAAAAATAATATTTCCCTGATGTTTAAGACAAAATAGGGGAACGTTCCCATTTAATAAATTAAATAGTCTGCAAAGTAATTATTGAACTGGGCAATTTTTCTCGCAGCAACCGCTATAAATAATATTTTGTCGTCAGATCGTCCGAACCTGATGGCGCAGATTATCCACAATGCCAATATTGTTTTACAACGTCGTTTTTATCCGATAGTGGACAGTTACTTTTCGAAGAATGAATGCTTCACTTGAAAGCATTGATATAACCGATTGTTTAAAATGGATATTAACACCACTGTACTATGTTAATTTTGTGTATTAATACCACATAAGGAGTATTTCACCAGGAGGGTTAAATAGCATTCCAGCGGTAGATAATATTTATTAATTTATAGTGGAGAACACACCAAATCATGACTAAATAAGCGTAAATAAACATGCACTTTTCATTTATAAAAATGTCAGCAGGTTCTTCATCGCAAAAGATATTTTTACTTGACGGTGGCTTACTAATTTAGTCAGGTACTATCTCTGATGGACAAAAAGATGACCATCAGAGATGCGTAGCGCGCCTCTGCTTCGGATGGGAGAAAAGGCGATGATGAGATATCACTTAAAAATAGCTAATGGTTACTTCCCGCAGTTCTGGGTGAGCTGATAACGTTCTCTGACTCACCGTACCATAGGTCTGCATAATCGGTGCATTTCCCGCGGCTGGAATGGTGACCTGATAAAGCTGACTTTTTCCATCGCGATAGCAGCTCACCTGCATGATTTGTGCCTGGGGAACAGCATGACATCCACCTTCAACAATCTTACCGATAAAGTGAATTTTTCCTGAGGAAGTACCCGTTTGCGCCAAAAGCGGGGAGGAGAACGTTAAGGCGGCAAGCGCCAGATAGACTACATGAATGGTTTTCATCTTCAGACCTCACATCCTGTGAGCAATGATCGGTATCGCGAACGCCTCGCCATACCTCCTTCTACGGCCCGATTCGCCAGCGTACCAGCGGAAAAGGTTAGTTTGCTGACTCTATCGTCAGTGACGTTTTTCAGGCATCCCTCATTCGTCGTATTCACCGCTTATTTCAGCCGAATCCGCGATCGTCATCAGATTATTTTTAAGATTAACCTTAGCCCAAAAAGGCAACAAAACGGCCGTTCTGCGGATATTACGCATTGCCAGCCCGGACCAATATGTTAGGGTAAAGTTATTAATGTTAATTTTATGGAGAATATAACCGTCTCGCCTGCCTTTATTTCCACCTTTTATCCAAGCGGGAATAACCTGTCATTTCTGGCTTAACACGCGAAAATAATAAGGTCATGATTATGCAAACTACAACAAAAAGCGTCCTTACGCTGGCAGTATTTTTTACCTCATCTACCCTATTTGCCGCCGACCTGCCCGGTAAGGGCGTGACCGTGCACCCGGTGCAAAGCCCCCTACCGGAAGAGACGTTTCAAACCGAGGTAATCAACCGTGCGCTGACGCAGCTCGGCTATACCGTCGCGCCTATCGAAGAGGTGGAGTACAACGTCGCTTACACCTCCATTGCCGCCGGGGATGCCACCTATATGGCGGTGAACTGGATGCCGCTGCAGCAGGATATGTACCACGCCAGCGGTGGTGATAAAAAGTTCTACCGTCAGGGCACCTATATTAGTGGCGCAGCGCAAGGCTATTTGATCGATAAAAAAACCGCCGATAAATACCATATTACCGATATTTCACAGCTGAAAGACCCTAAGCTCGCGCAGCTATTTGATGCCAACGGTGACGGCAAAGCGGATTTAGCGGGCTGTAACCCCGGCTGGGTGTGCGGCTCGGTGATTGATACCCAGATTAAAGCCTACGGCCTTGATAAGACGGTGACGCAAAATCAGGGCAACTATTCGGCGATTATTGCCGACACCCTCTCCCGCTATAAGGCTGGCAAACCGGTGCTCTACTGGACCTGGACGCCTTACTGGGTAAGCGACGAGCTCAAACCCGGCAAAGATGTGGTGTGGCTGACCGTGCCGTTCTCGGCGAATCCGGGCACGCTTAAGGATTTGAATACCGAATTGCCGAACGGCAAGAATTACGGCTTTGCGGTAAACAACGAGTACATCGTTGCCAATAAAGAATGGGCGGCGAAGAACCCGGCGGCGGCGAAGCTGTTTGCGGTGGCGAAACTGCCGCTGGCGGACGTGAACGCCCAGAACCAGCTGATGCATACCGGGAAATCAACGCCGGAGGATATTCAGAGCCACGTCGACGGGTGGATTAAGGCTCACCAGCAGACGTTTGATGGCTGGATAAAAGAGGCGCTGGCGGCGAAGTAAGACGCAGTCCCGGGGTCGCATTCTGTACGACCGGATACATAGGTAACACTTCAGACCGGGAACATAGGTAACACTTTCCTAGTCTATCCGGATAATACTACGGCTTTTCCGGTCATAGTAAGCAAGCGTTATACC
>NZ_VDAG01000023.1:0-210 GCF_019584505.1 Kluyvera sp. EC_51
GAGTGCGTTCACCGAAGACGTGCGCCACAACCGTCCTCCGTATCCTGTCATACGCGTAAAACAGCCAGCGCTGACGTGATTTAGCACCGACGTAGCCCCACTGTTCGTCCATTTCAGCGCAGACAATCACATCACTGCCCGGTTGTATGCGCGAGGTTACCGACTGCGGCCTGAGTTTTTTAAGTGACGTAAAACCGTGTTGAGGCCAAC